>CAVKNU010000006.1:25328-40198 GCA_963657465.1 Lachnospiraceae bacterium | reverse complement strand
CCACCAGAACCAACCGCCATTCATCTCATGCCATGGGCGGAAGATAACAGGCACCTTTTTGCCATCTTTCGTTTTCAGTGAGTTAATAAAATCGGAAACTTTTCCTAGCCATTGATTAAACTTAGCCTCTTGAGCACCTCCGTCTAACACAGCCTTGACAGCATCTCCCGTCGGATCCCAAGCATTTTCACCCGTTGCCGGATTCCAAGGATGCCAACTCAAGGTTACAATACCTCCACGCTGATGCTGAGCGACGATTTCCTTACGCATACGATCGAAAGGCACACCATCCAAATTATTCGGACTATCCAACTCAATCTTGCCTAAGTCAAATCCCATTACTGCAGGATAATCACCTACCGTCAAACGCACATCGCTCTTTCCTTCTTCCCATTTCCAGGTCGTTCCATAGACTGGGTCGTCCTGATGACCAAGCATAATACCTTTCTTTTGCAGCTTAGCCAAACGGCGGAGTAACTGAGAAGCAGGAGTCGCAACTTGCTTGGTAGCGCTCGGAGTTGCCCCCGTCACACCATCCACTTCTTGTGCGACAGCCCCTTGCAAAGCCATCAAACAAAAAGCACCCACCAATACTCTCTTTAGAATCATAGTTTATCTCATTAATTATTATTCAACAAATGCTTTACCAAAAATGCTTGCCATTCATCCCATTGCTCTTGATACCAATAGTGACCTGTCATCTGATAAATGCTCAAAGTCTTTGGAGCCTTCACAGTATTGTAAAGTCCATAAGCAGAGGTTGGAGGAACCACTTCATCATTGTAGCCAAAACTATACCATCCTGGTACAGTGATGCGACGTGCAAAATTGACACCATCATAATAACGAGCACCTTCCACACGAGCTTTCATCACACCGTCCATCGTGACTTGTTTTCCTTCATTATAAAAGTAGTGAGGCCATCCACCTGCCACCCCATGAAGCTCCGCCTCATAGTCGCACATGGCATCATGAACTGCGCCCAAGAATGTTACACGCTTGTCGAGTGCCGCTACGGCCAAAGACAAGAATCCGCCTTGGGAAGCACCCGTCACACCTAAAGCCTTTCCATCCCACTCAGGAAGGGAAGCTATGTAATCTACACCTTTCACCGCACCTGTCACGATACGCTTGTAAGGATTGCGGTCTTTATTGTCCAAATTGGTGTCCCAATATCCTTGCAAGGCACCATTTGCCAAATCATCATACACCTTCTGTTCCATTGTCACCGGAACACCATGCACACCAATTTCCAAGACAATGCACTTGCCTGAGGCTGTATAGGTATCACCAGCATAAGGTCTGACACCTGCACCTGGCACACGAAGGAGAGCAGGATATTTACCTGGCTTGACTGGCACACTCAAGATGCCATACATTTTTGAGCCCCAACGGTTATTATTGTAACTTACCTCATAGACATTCACCTCTTGCGTGCATCGACTAGGCAACAACACTTTGGTAGGATTCAAATCCGTTTGGCGAGCCTCTCCCAATGCTTTCTTCCAAAAATCATCAAAGTCCTTAGGTTCTTGCGCATAAGGTTTCAGTTTCTCTGGAGAAAAGCCAGCAGTACACAAGCCTTCATAATCTTTGCCAGCGACATGAGCAACCACCTTCAAGCGATAAAAGCCCGGTTGCTTCATCGTTCCCGTCCATTTCATCACTCCATCCTTGAGTGTAACAGTCTTTTTCATTTGTGGATACATCACAGGACCAGCCTCGTAATCCACCTTCACATCATTCAAGAGTGTGCCCGACTTGCGAACGTTTACCACAAAGTTGACCTTTTCGCCCACCTTATAATTCCAATCTTGATGATCTGGCGTCACCATCACTACGATGTTGTTTCCTCTTATCTGTGCGCTAATGCTCAAAGAGCCTAGCACACAGAAGAGAACACCTATAATTATTAACCTAAAACATTTCATCATTGTTATTTTATTGTTTTTTGATGTTTAGTTGCTAAATACTAGCACAGTTAGTTATTTATTAGATTCACGGTGCAAAGATACAACAAATGCTTGAAATACATTTGACCATTTTTGCCAATTGCTGATACTTTTATAGCAAAGCGCATTTTTCATATTCAAGCATTATATTAATAATGTACCCGTACCTAATAATTTAATTAATTATATCACATTTTCCTCTTTTTATGCTTTGAAACACCTCAAAATCCCCATGCAAACACAGAGAAAAGGTAAAGCTGAGGTAAACTTGAGGTAAACCTGACTTAGACTTGGTACGGAGTTGGTATAGTGTTGGTACGGACAAGACCTAGAGAGCAACAAAAAAATGGCAGATAAGTATTTCTCTCACACGAAAGAAGCAACTTTTTAATACTTTGCAAAAAAAGTATCAACAATAAGCAAAATATGAATATCTTTTTATCTTAAAAAGTCTTATCTTTGCACCGTAAATTCGAAAGAACCTAAAAATTAGCAAAACCAAAACAAAATATAAACAAAAAAATATAACAACATGGGAAATAGTAAAATAACCTAAAAAGATTCTCTACTTTCCAAACGTCCTAAAAACTAGACTTGGAACCTTACAAACAGAGAAATCTTACTTAACCTTGGAACTTTGCAAAAAGTGACAAGTAGTTTTAACCAACTAATTTATATTGTATGAATTCAACAAGTAAAGAAAAGTTGCTTGCCGGGATTGCAGCCTTGAGCCTTTTGGGTCTCTCTCCTCAGCAAATTTATGCAGACCAGATTACAACCAATCAGTCTGTGCAACAAACCAAAAAAATCACTGGTGCCGTGACCGACGCTATGGGTCCGATCATTGGTGCTACCGTAAAAGTGAAAGGCACAAACAATGTGGCTGTTACCGACATGGATGGTAACTACACGCTCAATGTACCTGCAGGCAAGACTGTAGAAGTTACTTACGTAGGCTATATCACTAAATCATTCAAAGTAACTGGAGCTTCCAAATACGACATCCGCTTGGTAGAAGACAACAACAGTCTTTCTGAGGTCGTAGTAGTAGGTTACGGTACCATGAAGAAGAGCGACCTTGCCGGTGCCTCTGCATCCATGGACGAGAAGACCTTGAAGTCAGCTCCTATCACCAACGTTGACCAAGCTTTCCAAGGTCGTATTTCCGGTGTTACCGCTCAGCAGACATCTGGTGCTCCTGGTTCTGCCGTTGCAGTCAATGTACGTGGTATTGCCACCATCAACGCCAATACAGAGCCTTTGTATGTCATCGATGGTGTTGTTTTCACCAACCAAAGCAATAGTGGTTCTTCCCTAGGTTTGGGCGACGCATTGGGTAATGGTTCTCACAGTGCCGTATCTCCTTTGTCATTGATCAACCCTAGCGATATCGTCAGCATGGAAGTGTTGAAGGATGCTTCCGCTACAGCCATCTACGGTTCTCTTGCTGCCAATGGTGTTGTCTTGATTACCACAAAGAAAGGTAAGGCTGGTGACGCCAAATTCTCTTATAATGGTTCTGTAGCAGCTAGCCGCCAGAACAAGCGCCTCGACATGCTCAACCTTCGTGAATTTGCACAATATTACAACTCACTAGCTGATCAGGGTGAACTTTCTCAACCTGACAAGACTTTCAGCGACCCTAGCATCCTTGGTGTAGGTACCAATTGGCAAGATGCCGTGTTTAGAACTGCTTGGCAACACTCACATCAGATTTCCGCAGAGGGTGGAACTGACAAAGTAAACTATTATGTGTCTGGAAACTACACAGACCAGGATGGTACTATTCTTGGCAGTGATTTCGAGCGTTATTCTTTCCGTGTAAACCTTTCTGCCCAGTTGAAGAAATGGTTGAAGCTAGGTGTCAACGCTACCTATGCACACACAGGTGAAAGTTTGAAATTGGCTGATGGTGACGAAGGTTTGATCAATTATTCTTTGACAACCACTCCAGACATTCCAATTTACAATATCGACGGTAGCTACTCTAGCGTATCCAAGGAAGGTTATACTAATCCTAACCCTATCGCCATGGCTTTGATGGACGACATCTTGCTGAAGCGTCAGACATTGAACGGTAGCATTTTTGCAGATGTAACACCTATCAAGGGATTGACTTGGCACATCCAGTTTGGTTACGACATCAATTCTTCTAGAGCAGAAACTTACAATCCAAAAATATACCTCGGAACTTGGACACGTGAGAACAACCAGAGCCGCATCCAAAAGAACAGCGGTAACTTCTGGTCATTGAACAACTATTTGACTTACAACTTCAACATCAAGAAGCATAGCATTTCTGCCATGCTCGGTCAGGAGTGTTGGGAGTCAAATTATGATTATGTGTCTGTATTCAACACCAACTTGCCTAGTGATATCGTACACAATCCACAGTTAGGCTCAGGCAAGGCACAAATTGGTTCTGGTTGGGGAAGTTCTTCCATGGCTTCTTTCTTCACTCGTGAGACTTACAACTACGATGACCGTTACCTCGCCACTTATACCTATCGTTATGATGGTAGTTCCAACTTCGGTCCTAGCAACCGTTGGGCAGGCTTCCACTCTGTAGCCTTGGCTTGGCGTTTCAGCAATGAGAAGTTCATTCAGGACATTGCTGGTAAATGGCTCACCAATGGTAAGTTGCGTCTTGGTTGGGGTCAGACGGGCAACCAAGGTATCGGTGGTTACAAATGGGGTTCTGCCATGTCGGTTATGGACACAGCCCTCGGCACCAGTTATCGTCCAGCCAACCTGAAGAACACTTCCATCCAATGGGAAACACAGGAACAGTGGAACGTAGGTCTTGACTTAGGTTTCTTGAACAACCGCCTCAACGTTACCTTCGATTGGTACGACAAGAAATCAGACGGTATGTTGATGCAGCTTACCTTGCCTTCTATCATGGGTACGAGTGGTAATGCTTCTTCAGCATTGGCAGCACCTTACGGCAACTATGGTAAGATTGACAACAAGGGTATAGAGCTTGCCATCAACGCAAAGCCTATCATGACCAAGGATTTCGATTGGACCTCTGAAATGACATTCTCTATCAACAAGAACAAGTTGGTCAGCTTGTATCGTGGTGTGCCATTGGCTGGTAAAGGTCAGTGGACTGACGTTGTATCCCGTTCAACAGAGGGAAGCGACCTATATGGATTCTATGGCTATGAAGTAGAGGGCGTATATAAGGATTTCGAGGACATTCTCAATTCTCCTGTCAACACATTGCAGAAGAACAATCCTATCGTAACCAATGCAGATGGTACAAAGTCTTGGAGCACAGACCCAACCAAGTACAACCGTACCAACACCACATACGTAGGTGATATCAAGTATAAAGATGTGAACGGTGATGGCATTATCGATGAAAATGATAAGACCAATATCGGTTCACCACTCCCTAAGTGGACCTTCGGTTGGAACAACACCTTCCGCTACAAGAACTTCGACCTCAATGTATTCGTCAATGGTAGCATCGGTCAGAAAGTGGGTAACTACATGAAGATGAAGTTGACTCACATGAATTCAGCATGGACCAACCAGTTGAAGGATGTAAACAAGCGTGCTATCTTGACAGCGAAAGATGGAAACACAACAGGCAGATGGTATGACAACATCGAGAATGTAATCGTATCCAACCCTAACACCAACATTCCTCGCGCCAGCATCAACGACCCTAATGACAATGACGCATGGAGCAGTCGCTACATTGAAGACGCATCTTACGTTCGTCTCAAGAACATAACATTGGGCTATACCTTCGACCAGAAGCTCATTAGTAGAATTGGTCTCACCAATCTCCGTCTCACCTTGAGTGCAACCAACTTGTTCACAATCACAGGTTATGACGGCTATGATCCTGAGATCGGTCTTTCTACCCAGAGTGCAAATGTAATGAACCTCGATAACGGTCGTTATCCTTCACCAACAACCATTACATTCGGTTTGAACTTATCATTCTAACGCCTAAACTGATTACATTATGAAAATTAAAACTATAAAATATGCAACTGTAGCTACTCTGCTTTGCCTTGGAATGTCTTCTTGCGATAGTTTCCTCGACAAGCCTGTAGTAGATAACTACAACACAGAGAATTACTATGATGGTGATGCCGCTTGTATCTCAGGTGTCAATTACCTATACAATTCTCCTTGGTATGATTTCCAGCGCGGCTTCATCAAGGTGGGTGAGGTTATGTCTGGTAACATGTATTGGGGTTCTAGTCCTTACATGAACTTCAGTCTTAATGGTACGGATGATGACTTGATCAACATGTCGTATTCTTTGTGGGCTGTTATCGGTCACGCTAGTACCGTGTATGAGTCTTTACAAAATGCCAAGAATTGCTCTGAGTCTGTCAAGAATCAGTGCCTTGGCGAATGCCTTGCATGGAAAGCCATGGCTTATTTCTACTTGGTTCGTACCTTCGGTGACGTGCCTATCATCCACAGCAACTCGGCTTCTCTTGCAGACGGTAGCTATACCACAGCAAGCAAGGTGGAGAAGGCTGATGTCTATGAATACACCATCATGACATTGGAGAAAGCATTGGAATTGCTTCCAAAGACCAAGAGCACAACGGGCAGAATCGACTACTATTGTGCAGAAGCTCTTCTGTCAAAGGTTTACTTGACCAAGGCTGGTGTTTCTGGCAGTTTGAACAATGAAGATCTTCAAAAAGCAGCGTCTTATGCAAAGGACGTGATTGAGAACTCTGGTCGTCAGTTGATGGAGAACTACGCTGACGTATTCCGTGGAAGCAACCAGTTCTGTGATGAGATTTTGATTGCTTGGCGCTGGACTGTAGGTGCACAGTGGACATCTCAGAATACCCTCCAGAGCGACTTGGCTCCTGTAGGCTTCGATGAGAATGGTGACTGCTGGGGTGGTTACGGTGGTCCTTCAGTTGACCTGATGGATGCCTTCGGCGTATCTCCTGCCGAGGATCCAGGCAAGCGTCTTGACAAGGATACTCGTCGTAAGGCTACAATCATGATGGCTGGTGACCGCTACGATTACTTCTGGCGCGACCGCACTATGGATGATGGCAAGAAGGGATTCAACTATCTTCAGTTCATCTATGACAAGGAATACAATTCATCTTCTACAGGTGAGATGCAGAGTCCTACTGGCGGTAACAACGTGAAGCACCTCTATGGTGACAACGCCGACCACCTTGCTGAGTTGAAGATGGCTCCTGGTCGTATGTCAAATGCATTGCCTACTCCAATTCTTCGTCTCTCAGACATCTATCTTGTTTATGCAGAAGCTGAAGTTTTGTTGGGCAACACCTCTGATGCCTTGGCATTGGAATGCTACAACCATGTACATGGTCGTGGTGTGAAGTATGCAGATCCAGACAAGACCTCTTTGACTTTTGATGACATTTGGAAAGAGCGTCGCTTGGAATTGGCAGGCGAAGGCGACCGTTGGTATGATTTCGTACGCCGTAGCTACTACGATGTAGAAAGCTGTATCAGTGAATTGAAGTCACAGCGTCGTAATGCTATGTGGAATGTTAACGATGCCAACAAGAAATATTATGAGTCTGGCTATACAACATGGGATCCATCTAAGATTCAATATGATACGGATACCCCTGTTCCTAACGTGACAGCCAATAGCTTCACCATTCCATTCCCAGTGGAAGACGTAGCCATCAATCCTAACTTGGGTAGCAATGCTAAACCTATCCATGTGGATGTTCGTAGCACTTATAGTTACTAATCATTTTAGAGCATATCATTATGAAAATTAAGAATATAAACAAGGCGTTGTTCGCTGTAGCACTTGTAGCTGCTAGTGCAGGATTCACATCTTGCGAAGACCAGCCAGACAAGTATGAGACCACAGGGGGCATACCAACCATCAGTTACATACGTCCTGTCGATGTAGAAAGTAAGGATTCTCTCTTGACTGAAGCTTCTATGAGCAACACAGTCTGCATCGTGGGTAGCAACCTTCGTAGTGTGAAGGAAATCGATTTCAATGACCAGAAGGCCGTTCTCAACACCAGTTACATGACGGATAACACCATCATCGTGTCGGTGCCAAAGAATCTTCCTGAGAAGGTTTCTGATAAGATTTACTTCATCACCACTGGCAATGACACCATTGACTATGATTTCAAGGTTATCATCCCTGCCCCATCCATCAGCAGCATGAGCAATGAATGGGCTGCTCCTGGAGAGGAAGTAACCATCAATGGTGATTACTTCTTGGATTACGACAACTTCCCATTGAGCATCAAGGTGGGCGACGACTATGAAATCAACAAGGCTGACTTGAAGATTACCAAGACAAGCATCACCTTCAACATGCCAGAGAATATGCCTGAGCATAAGAACATTTATGTGGCAACCAAGTATGGTACCACCAAGGCTCCATTCCAGTATAAGGATGAGCGAGGCATGTTGTTTGATTTCGATACGCCAAACCCTGTTACGGGTGTAGTACTTAGCAACCATGGTTGGCATGCTCGTACCATCCAAAGCGACGCTAGTTCTTTGAGTGGCAATTACCTCTTGTTGGGTGATGCCGACATGGACGCTGGTGGCGGTTGGAACGATGGTAACTTTGCTTTCGAGTATTGGGCAGGAACCTGGAGCCAAGACTTCGCTGGTGATGGTCCTAAGTTGAATGAGGTTGCCGACTTCTCTGACTGGACCAACAAGAGCATCAAGTTTGAGATGTGCATTCCAGAGAGCAACCCTTGGATGGCAGCACCTATGCAGATTATCTTCGCGGGTCCAGACAAGGTTACTCAGTGGCAAGCCAACAACACTTTCTTCCATGAGCAAGGAACCATCGGTCGTGCCCTCTACATGCCTTGGAACACCGATGCTGGAAGTTATGACACAGGTGGCAAATGGGTAACCGTAACCATCCCATTGACCGACTTCAACATGGATTGGGATGGTAACAAACTTAGCAACCTCACCTTCAAGAGCGTTGAGGACTTCGCTAGTTTGACACTCTTTGTCGTAACAGGTTCTTACGATGACAAGACCGTTATCCCAGCAGGTACAGATTGTCATCCAATCATCAAGGTTGACAACATCCGTGTGGTTCCTAATAAATAAACTTATAATCTGAATTGATATGAAAAAGATAAATAAATTATTCACTATGTTGGTGATAGCCCTCGCAGGGCTATCGCTGGCAGCGTGCAACGAAGGAGATGACCTCTCTACCGACCAGTATGGCAATGAGATCAAGCTGAATGCCTTTGGTCCATGCCCTGTGCTCCGCGGAGGTACCTTATACTTCTATGGTTCCAACTTGGACCAAGTAAGCGAGATAGACCTTCCTGGTGCTGACCCTATCACAGCCATCGAGGTATTACAGTCGGGCAAGGAAAGCAAGATTTCCATTGCAGTTCCTGCCGAAAAGTGTGACACTGGTAAAGTAGTTTTGAAGACCCTCAAGGGTGGTACTATCACATCTGTATCTCCTGTTACCTATCGTGAAGACATCGAATTGAAGAACTTCTTCGTCAAGACTGAAGGCAATTTGGTGGGTAGTGTAGGTGAAACTTTGAGTATTCGTGGTGACTACTTAAATTTGATTCACGGTGTCATCTTCGCAGACAACGACACCATCAAGGAAGAACAATTCATCAATCACGATCGTTATTCCATTGATGTCATCATCCCTGCTGAGGCAAAGACTGGTACCATCAAGTTGACCGACCTCGCTAAGGAGCCATTGGAATTGGAGAGCAAGGAAGCTTTGATTATCAACCTACCTGAGGTAGAGGGTTTGTCGGCCGAGACCATCAAGGCAGGTCAGACCTTGACCGTAACAGGTGCTTCTCTTGACCAGATTGCTAGCATCGAACTCACGGGAGCAACCATCGAAGCTGCTGACTTCAAGTCACAGACCAGCGATGCCATCTCATTCGTTGTTCCTAGCAAGGCAACTGATGGTGAGGTTAATCTTATCACCAAGAGTGGCGTATCTGTTTCAGCTGGTAATATCACAACCGTTGTACCTACAGACTTGGCTGTTGCTCCTGCTCCTGTAAAGAATGGTGCAGAGATTACTATCACAGGTAAGGACCTCGATCTCGTAACAGGTATTGCATTCCCTAACGCTGACGGAGCAGACGCCAAATTAAAGGTTACTGCAACGAAGGTGACAGCCACTGTTCCTGAAGAGGCACAGGAAGGCGACATCACTTTGAGCCTCGATAACGGAAAGACCGTCACTGTAGCTTACACCTTGGTGAAGCCAACCGTTACAGCATGTACTCCTGCCGCTATCACCGCTGGTGAAAAAGTTATCATCAAGGGTACAGACCTCGACCTCGTAGCTTCTGTCACCTTCCCTGGCGATGAGCCACAAACTGTAGATAAATTTACCGCTCAAAATGCTAACGCCATTGCTTTGGAAGTACCTGCAGCATGTGTTGGCACAGGCTTTACATTCACATTGAAGAACGGTACGATCGTTGAAGTTAAGGAAGGTTTAACGATTAATGCTGCAAGTGACCCTGCTCTGTCTCAACCATCATTCAAGGGTACAATGGGTAAAGAGGCAACGATCGAAGGTAAGAACTTTAACAATGTCGAAGCTATCTACATTGGTGAAAACAAAGTAACAAAGTTCAAGAGCCGCAGCAACACAGCTATCACCTTTACTGTTCCTTCCATCGCACAAGGCGAATACGATTTAATTTTAGTCAGTGCAGATGGTACCAAATACGATGTAGGTAAGTTCAATGTACTTCCTCAAGAAATAAACTTGTGGACGGGTAAGGTTGGTCCTACAAACTGGAGTGGTGACAAGACCGTTAATCTTACCGAAGAAATGAAGGCAGAACTCAAACCTGGCATGACTCTCGGTTTGGATATTGAACGTGATGATAGTCAAACCTATTGGCAGATTGAGGTATGCGGTTCATGGTGGACAGGCTTACCTTGCTTCCAGAAAGCGTATGCAGGCGGTGACCGTGCCATTATCGATGTTGCAGGTTATGATCAAATTTCCGCAACTTTGGAACAAGCAGACATTGACATTCTTAATGCACAAGGAGCCTTCCTTTTCGTTGGTAATGGCGTATATGTCACACGTATATTTCTTAAATAAGACTTGACATTTGGCATTTAGAAAATATATTTGTATTTTTGTGGCGTAGTTATTCTATACTACGCCACATTTTTTATAAAGGACAATTCATAACACCAAACAACATGAAAAAACTAGCATTATCATTATGGGTGGCTTTGTGCTGTCTATCAGCAAACGCCGCCAATGACAAGTCGCTGTTTGTTACATTCAATGACGGAACAAAGGTAGAGTTTGCCTTAGCCACGATGCCTGAAGTGATTTTTGGGAATGACCAGATGACAATCACTACTACAGAGGCAACCGCTTCTTATGAGCTATGGAAAGTGAGTACCTTTACGTATGGAACTACCACAGGCATTCAGCAATCTGAGGTGAATAACCAAGTGGTCAGAGAAGGAAATCGCCTCATCATCGATGGCAGCAACAACAAGATTCGCATTTTTGCTCTTGATGGCAAAGCTGTTTCCATCTCTCCTAGCATTGTTGGCAACAAAACGATTGTAAACCTCGATCAACTGACTCTAGGAGTATATATCATCAAAATCAATAATAAATCCATAAAAATAGCAAGACAATGAAAAAACTTTTACTCTCACTCTTGGCAGTAATGTTTTCATTCACTGCCTTTGCACAAACAAATGGTGACAAAATCACCATCAACACATCCCAATCTGGTGCCACCGAGGAGTGGAACCTTACTGGTGAAAACAACACCATCTCTTCACTCAAGCACAATGCCAACAATGAGCTAGAAGTATATCTCAAGGGATTAGAAGACATGGGAGCTTGGGAAACCTATGACATCAACAAGATCAACAACATCACTTTCTCCATTTACCACGAAAGCGATGTCAGTGATGTGAAGCTAGCCGATCCTTCCGCCACAGAAAAGACCAAGCGCTTGTATAAGTACTTGAAATTGAACTATGGCAGCAAAATAATATCTTCTGTCGTAGCAGATGTGAACTGGAATCATAAAGAAGCTGACAAAGTTTATAGTGTTACAGGCAAATACCCAGCCATGAACTGCTATGATTTCATTCATATTTATGTACCTAATCAAGGCAGCAATGGATGGATAGACTACAATAACATCACTCCTGTTACAGAATGGGCAGATGCAGGTGGCTTAGTTTCTTTGATGTGGCACTTCAATGTACCACTTAAAGAAGGTCAGACCATCGGAACAGATGGCAGCGGTGTAACTTGCACTCCATCTGAAACCACTTTCAAGGCTAAGAACGTATTTACTTCTGGTACTTGGGAGAACAAGTGGTTCTATCAAGAGGTGGACAAAGTTGTTGCTGTACTCGAAAAGCTACAAGACGCAGGTATCGTTGCCGTATGGCGTCCTTTCCATGAGGCAGCAGGTAATGCAGAGCTAAAATCTGGGGCAAGCTGGGGTAAATCTTGGTTCTGGTGGGGCTATGATGGTGCCGACACTTATAAAAAACTTTGGCAGACTTTGTTTGATTACTTCCAAAGCAAGGGCATTCACAACTTGATTTGGGAATGGACCACACAGAATTATAATGGTGACGCAAGTGCATACAACAATGACGACAACTGGTATCCTGGTGATAAATATGTGGATATAATTGGTCGTGACCTCTATGGCACTACAGCTACTCAACAAGCACAGGAATTCAAAGAAATCCAAGCTCGTTATCCAGAGAAGCTCATTGCTTTGGCTGAGTGTGGCATTAATGGCACTACGACAACAGCCGATGTAGAAGAAGCTTGGAACGCAGGTGCTAAGTGGAGTTATTTCATGCCATGGTATGGAGACAACATGCCATCCAACAATTGGTGGAAAGCTGCCATGAGCAGCAAGAATGTGATTACTCGCGACCAAGTGAATCTAAATGTCACTTATGTAGAGGAAAGTGCATTGAATGCTGTCAAGAATATGGGACTCGGTACCAATTTTGGTAACTGCATGGATGCTGTTGACATCAACAAAAGCATGGACAAGAACTCTGTAAAAGATTTCGAAACATGCTGGGGACAGGTACCTACAACCAAACCAATGGTAGATTTCTTAAAGAAGAATGGCTTTAATGCAGTTCGTGTTCCAGTCACTTGGTTCCAACACATGAAGGAAGATGGTACAGTGGATGAAGCTTGGATGAATCGTGTACAAGAAATCGTAGATTATGTCATTGACAACGGCATGTATTGCATCCTTAATGCACATCATGACACGGGTGCAGACCCAGACGATGGATCTTACAAGCATTGGATTAAGGCAGACGAAGCCAATTACAAGGAAAACAAACAAAGATTCGAAAGTCTTTGGACTCAGATTGCCACTCGCTTCAAGAACTACGACCAACATTTGGTATTCGAAGGCTACAACGAGATGCTCGATGCTGACAATACTTGGAATGCTCCAAAGAGCAGTAGCAGCTATAAGGGATTGAATGGTTACGCACAGAGCTTCGTTGATGCCGTACGTGCCACAGGTGGCAACAATGAGACACGTAATCTCATTGTCAATACCTATGCTGCAGCAACTGGCGATGATGTATTGAGCAACCTCACCCTCCCTACAGACAAGGTAGAAGGACACCTTGCAGTAGAAGTTCACACCTACTGGATGAGCATCTTCGAGGGCAGCGACCGCAGTGTTCCACAGTGGTCTCTACCTACCGTAGTAGAGGCTATGAAGAAAGCATATAACGAATAATACTTTTTGAATATTGGTACATTATTGAGGTGTACCAATATTCTTTTAAAAATCATCTAAGAAATGAAAATCAAATACTCATTTATTATTCTCTTGGTTTTCTTAGTAGCATTCACATCTTGTGGCGAAAGGAAAAAGAAATCATACGACGAGATGGCCATGAGTGGACTGACCACTCGCACGGAGAACTTAAAGACCAACCTGAAAGTCTTTGCCCACAAAGGAACACTCATTGGACAGATGTATGGCAACCTGACAGGTATTGGATGGCAGAGATGGGAGAACGACAGTGTACAATGCGACTTACAAGCCATCAGTAGTTATCGTCCTGCCGTGAGTGGCTACGAATTGGCAGGCATCGAGACAAAACAAGCCAAGAACATAGATGGCATACCTTTCCAAGCCATTCGTAAAGATGCCCTTCAAATGTTTCGCAAGGGTGGTCTGCTCATCATGAACTGGACTGTTCCTGCTTATCAGAACCAAGAGGAGGTTTTGAAAGGGTATGTCAAGGAATTGGCAAAGTTCTTGGACAACTTGCAAGATGATTATGGCATCAAAGCCCCTGTGGTTCTCTATCTTCTTCCAGTAGATGGCAAGGCTTGGTACTGTCAGTTGAGCAAAGATGACTACATCGATTTATATAAGAAGATTCAAGGATTGATGGATGATGAGGACGTAACCAACGTGGTGTATGGCTACTCTGAGACTTTCTTGCCAGACAACAAACTAATGGAACGTTATCCTGACCATGATGTTGATGTCATCAATGTGACTTATTTGCAAAACAAGAATGCCATCAACTTGCCACTCTATGCCAAGAACGTGAAGGAAATTATCGCCAATACCCTTCCATTCGCACAAGACCACAACAATGCCTTTGGCTTGACAACAGGCATCGAATCCATCGGCGACTCTAGTGTTTTCTCAGAAACACTGCTTTCTGAGTTGAAACAACATCCTATCGCCTACTTGATGTTTGGAAGAAACCAAGGAGAACCTAGTGAGGAACATTACTTCATCCCTTATCCAGGCGTATCAAACACCAAGATACATGGATTCATGCAACTCGTTAATGACGACATCTGTGTATTCCTAGAAAAGTTGAACGGACTTTACCTAGAGCACTAAACACATAAGAGAGAAATCTTATCAA
>CAVKNU010000006.1:0-24769 GCA_963657465.1 Lachnospiraceae bacterium | reverse complement strand
TAACTTTGAATATCGTTCTCACATCCCCAACTTCCTTCACTACCGATGGAAATCAAGTGGTTCTTGTCCAAAGAACGAATCAACTTACTAGCTTCCGCCAACCACTTCTCGAAATCTGGCAGAGCCTCTACGCTAAAGGCACGAGGCTCATTGCCAATTTGCCATGACATGATGGCAGGATCATCTTTGTACTTCTTTTTTGTATATCTATTCGTTCTTGTAAGTATGAATCGCACATAATCGTAAAACAACTGATGCGCCTTTTGGCAACTCGCATATTGGGAAACAAACTTCATGAAGGCAGGATAGCCATCTTCATTAGGACGTGGTGCCTTTCCCATACCAGCCTGCTCTAGATAATAGCCATATCCACCACTCCATTCCCAAGAATTATTGAGATAGAGCACTGCCACCATCTTGCGCTTTCCCATTTCCATCAACAGATAATCAAGACCTGCCAATATGGTATCGTTATAAACACCTGGTGCCTCTTGCAAGGTTGGTTCCACTTTCGTTTTCACCCCTCGCTTGCCATCAGAACCGACAAGGATTCGCAAGTTGTCAATTCCCATCTCCTTCATCTTATCCAATTCCTTGCATAGACGGACACGATTGCCCCCTTGTCCTTCCGAACCAAGAATGGCACCATACCAAAAATTAGTGCCTACATAATAGTAAGGTTTGCCATCACGGACAAAATGCCCATCTTTCACTTGCACGAAATTCGACTTAGCCGAAAGATTACAAGTAGCCAAAGCCATCATCAGTAAAACAAATATTTTCTTCATCAATGAATATTTTTAGATTTTAATTGTAAGTTTAGATTTTGATTGCAAAGTTAATGAAAAAGGACAAAAAAGTATGATACTTTTTTGCCCTTTCTACGTATTATTCTAAACTAACCTACTATTTTATTATTTTGCAGGCCATATAGCTAAAGCCACACCCTCGGTAATACCCTCCATCATATTGATATTACCCACCTTCAAAGTGTTGCGATTCAATGTGGTCATACCAGAACCACTATTGGTATCCCATACCATAGGCACACAACCATTTTCAATAGCATATTGGGTAACTGCTCTATAGTAAGCCTTAATAGAGGCATCATGAACAGCATCCTTGCCAACAGACCAGCGTTGGATGGCACCAAACTCACCGATAAGTACAGGAATTCCGTTATCAACAAATGTCTTTTTCATCTTTGCCATCTGAGCATTGACAAAATCTTCTTGATAATTATTGGCTGTACGGTCAGCATCGCCTGTATTACCTTTACCCCAATAATACCATTGCTTACCCCAACCAGCATCTTCAGTCATCTGGCAGAACTGATAAGGATCGTAGAAGTGAACCTCCATCATCAAACGATCGTTTACTGTATCTTGAATCTTAGAGATGTAGTTGTTTTCCTCAGTATCATTGATGCTAGTGTTAGGTCCCTGAACAATCAACACACGGAGTGCATTGTTACCGCCCGTTGCACGTACTGCATTGATAAAGGTCTGCTCATACTCAGCGATACGAGCTGACATGTCAGCCACACCGATGATGTTGCCATCACCACCGCCTACACCTGGTTCATTCATACCAGCAAAGAGAAGATGTTCATCATAATCCTTGAATGCAGTAGCAATCTGTGTCCAAATCTTGGTAAGCTTATCCTTTGTAGCAGTCATATCTGTAGCAGCAGTAAAACCATTATGCTCTATCCATCCGCCATCCCAATGTTGGTTGATAATCACATAAAGACCGTCAGAGATACAATAATCCACCACTTCCTTCACACGGTTCATCCAAGCTGGGTCTATGGTACAGTTAGCCTCATCTGTGATATGTCCCATCACCCATGCGCAAGGGATACGAACGCTCTTGAAGCCTTGAGCTTTTACAAGGTCTATCACTTGCTGAGTGGTCTTGGTGCTCTGCCAAGCGGTTTCTGTTTCGATTCCGGCATTTTTCCAATTATTGTCAGAGCTACCAGCCTCCATGGTATTACCAAGGTTCCAACCTGGATACATCAAAGAAGCTATCTCCATAGCAGTCTTGTTCATATCACCTCCAGTCTCTGTTGCAGCCTGCTTGATGGTCACAGCCTCAGCCAAGCCTTCCACCTTGAATGTAATGGTAGCTGTACGAACAGTAGGAGACGCATTCATCGCCACGGTGAAGTTCTCTGTATAATCCACCATGTTAGCGCGAGTAGTAGCTGCTGAAACCCATGAGTCACTAATTTCATATTCGTATGGTTCATTGGCAGAAAGCTGTACTTGAACAGTACCACCCGTATAAGGCAAATCGAAAGAGTTTGTCTTTACCACCAATCCAGCCTTAGCTATCTGCTTGATAGCAATCGTCTTTGAATCATTGCCAGCCGTGAAAGTCACCTGTGCCTCACGATCAGAAGTTTCTGTATTCTCTGCAACAACCAATTTAAACGGAGTTACCTTGAGAGCAGACGTTGTTGTACCCTTTTCTATGGTTACCCAACTCTGATTAGAAGAAGCCGACACCTCATTCCGAGATTGTACAGCCACTGTCAACTCAGCTCCTGTCTTTGCCACAGTCACCCCATCTTTCACATAGTTGTCATTGATGGTGATGCCTTCTGGGATATTGCCAAGGTTGCCATTTTCGATGGTTTCATCAGAGCAAGCACTCATCCCCAACCCTGCCAACATCATGAGCATCAAGAGAGATTTTCTAAGTATTTTCATATCCTATCTTTTTAATCATTTCAAAATTGTATTAATCTATTGAGAGAGTCCAACTGATTTTGTTGACCTTCCGACAGTTTCATTTGGATTAATTTCTGCCTAATTTCACGGATCTTTTTACCGTAAAGCATCATGCGTTTCTGATTAACAACATCGTGCATTTCTTCTGTGTGAGTAGCAAAATGTTGAGAAGCAGAAAGAAAAGAAGCAATCGCATTCTTCAACAAGAACAATTCGACATCGACTTCGTCCATACCTTCTGTCATTTTACCGACTACCCTCTCAAAACTGTCATGACTTTCCTTGTATTCGTCACTGTTTTGATAAGCAGAATCCAACATTGCCCTACTCTCACAGATAACCAAACTATCGTAGGTTTGGCTGACAGATGCACTGTCAGCCTCAACCTCTTCTAGATTTGATTCATCCGTAGGAACCTGTTTTTGTTTGGGATTACATCCCCAAAGCAAAACTACTCCCATCAATATGAATAATACTTTTTTCATACATTACTTTTTAACGGGTTCGACAGCTACCTCGTCAATGTTCACCTTAATCTTAGAAGTATCTACGAGATCCTTCCACAAATTATAGAGTTCGATGGTCCAAACTACAGCACCAACACAATTATCATTGCCCATATCGGCATAAACTGTATAAGTACCATCCTTGGTTACCTGAGCAGAACCAATGCCACCACCCCAATAAGATGGAGACCAGCTAGCAGCAGCATAACTCAACTCTGCCTTATAATCATTTGTTGCATCCGACTTCAAGTTGCCATCAATACCACTGATGGTGAAGGTGATTGACATACGGCCATTAAACAAGATGTCGTTTTGGTTCACACCTGGATTAGACTTGGTATCTCCATATTCGTTGTAGATTTCGATACGTCCGTCCGTGCCATTACCATCCTTATTATTGAAGAGAACCTTAGAGTTATCTACAGGAATTACCTTGCACAACTTTTCTACATCTGCATCTGTAGTGATGCTTACAATTTCTGCCTTCAAAGAGCTGATATCTTCCAAGTCACTAGCCATGTTAGCTATATCTATACAAAAGACTGTAGGTCCAGTAACTGTAGCACCATTAGTAGGCAACCATACTGTATAGGTACCATCGCCTGTCACCAAAGCATCTTGCTTAGCAGTGCCACCCCAGTACTGAACACCCCAATCGCTACTTGCGAATGAAAGAGCAGCATTATATTGTCCAACAGCACCATCCTTAAACTTCACTCCAGAAAGCTTAAAGGTTACAGCCAAAGTCTTAGAGAACTGCAAAGCAGAAGGGTCGAAGCAAGAATTTCCTTTGGTAGAACCCCATTCATTGTATAATTCCAAACGAATATTGTTCTTTCCTGCCTCCAAATCGCCATAAACCAACTTAGAATTGTCGATACTTAAGTCCTTGCCATTGCCACCAACCAATGAGCTATTCACAAAGTTGTGAACCAAGAGACATGGACCTTCATCTGTATTCTGATCGCGAAGACCAGCAATCTGCAAACCATCCTCACTCAAAGAGAGAACCTTCAACTCTGCGCTCCAGTTAGAAACCAAGTTGTCGAAGTTGTCCAAGTGAAGAATTTGAGCATTCTTCAAGGTTATGGTATGATTCTCTGTATCTACCGTAAACGTACCCTCGTAATGCTTACCATTGCCCTTGTCATCGACAACAACTGTACCATCTTCCTTGAAGGTCATCGTACCGAAGTCCTTAGGAGTAGTAATCCATGAGTTGTCTGCATAAACAGGACACCAATTCCAAGAATCAGAACCAGCAGGAAGTTTGTAACCATTGGTTACGGTGTTCCAGCTATCTGCTGTACCATAATAATAAAGAGGTCCATCCCAAACTGCACTCTTGCCGTCTGCGTCAAGGTCAATGCTCCATGTCTTATAGAGGTATTCCAACTTCATCGGACGATTAGGAGTACGAACAGGTCGGATAGCCAAGCCTTCATAGAGATTAGCACTATTTACCTGAGCATTCCCCTCTGTCAAAGAAAGTGCAGCACCATGATCGGCATCCACACCATCAATGTCAGCTGTCCAATAAGCGCCAAGTGTATTCTCGCTGTTTATTGTTTCTCCAGTACGAGTACCTGTGAAAGGCAAGAAGATGCTATTACCATTCTCAGCAGTGAAGCGATAACCAGGCACACCATTCACAGTTGTATATTCCTTGGTTGTATTGTTCACCAATTCTTCCATCTGCTCCTTAGAAGGAGTAAATGCACCTGCTATGAAAAGAGAAGCCAAGTCATTCTCTGTACCCTGGATTCCTTCATGCACATAGTCGGAAGCCTGCGTTGAGATATTGAACAAAGACTTATCACCAAAGCCATAGAGACCACCAGCCTCTTCTGGATTCAAGGCACCTACGTTGACTGTAGCCCACTCTACAGAGAGTCCTAAGTCAACAAACTCTACATTTTGAATAGGAGTTGTAAAACTCTTAACCTCACCATATTTCTCTTCAGAATTTACCTTGGCATAAGCCACATAGTAATAAGTCTGTCCAGGAACAAGACCAGACACAGGAATAGAAATAACATTTCCCTCGCTTGCCTCTGCCTTATACAAACGTCCTGCCTTTACACTAGCCTCATCAGTACTAACCAAAATACCCTTGGTCACCGCATCCGAAGAAGCGGTAGAGATATTGATGGTACCAGACAAAGTAGCTGTCACCTCTGAATAGACAGCATCTGCCGTGGCAATCTCAGCATTCGTGGTAACAAAAGACTTCACCTCACCATACTTAGTTACCTTACCTTGCAAAGTAACATAAGTACAATAGTAGTAGGTCTTACCGATAGTCAGACCCGTAATCGTGGTAGAAACACTACCATCCTCTGCCAAGGTGCCAGGCACCTTGGTTCCAGATGTAGGATCCTCAGATGTGGAATAAGCCACACCCACAGTATAAGAAGAGGAAGCCGACTTGCTTAAGTCGAGAACAGTACCACTCACATTTGCACTCGTAGCACCAACCTCCACACTTCCCGTTTCGATGGTTGTTATGATATCTGCGGTATTGACGGTATAATCATCATCGCTACAACTGGCTACAACGAAAGCCAAAAGCAGCATAATACCTGATAATATTTTATTCTTCATAATCTTCATGGTTTAATTCGGATTATTTTCTTCTTCGATTAACACTAAGCTTTTGGATGGCAGCCTCCTCAGCTGGAGCGATGAAAGGTTTACCAGAGTCAAACTTGATATCTACATCCACCTCCAATGAAGAATTGAAGCCCAATACAGCGAAGCCATTTGCCATGAAATAGTTATCACTGTTCCAAGGGTTCAAGATATAACGGCGAGCTGTAATACCATTGCCTGCAGCATCTTTCTCGTCACCCACTCCACGTTCGATCTGAGAATCATCGAATGCAATTGACTTACCATCAATGCGCATGTCCGTAATGGTCATATCGAAGTTTGGATACTTAGCCAATACTTTCACTACGTCTAGATACATTCCATAAGGATCCGTATCCGTACCTGTCAACTTGAAGGTGTATTTGCCATCACCTGTTACCTTTACGGTAGGACTATCGGTAAAGCCCCAACCTGTGTTGAAGAAATGCAAACCTGCCTTGAAATACTCCTGCTCCGTACCACCGATAACCTTAGGAACAAAGCGGAATGCTTGATACTGGTAGCGATTGCCATGTACATCCTTGATGTCATAACCCAAAACGAGGTCTGTAATCTCATCTCCATCCATGGTATAGCTCAACACACGAAGGGTCTTGTCTTCATTAGCCTTGAGGACGGCACCGTTCTTACCAACTGTTGCTGTCAAGAGTCCATTGCTGAAACTCAAGAAACCATTATCATTGATAAAGTATTCTCCAGAAACCTCATTGCCATCGGCATCCTTCATCGTATAGCTCTTTTCCACTGAGTTCAATACCAAACTTAACTCAGAGCCATTGTCTGAAGCTGCCTGAGAGCCACCTACATATTTTCCATACAAGTCATAATAAGCGGCAGCATCTCCCTCATCAGTGAGCACCCACTTGATTTCACGATAGGTATTAGGCGACTTGTTGAGAGAAGAAATATCCTCTTTCCAAGTATCAGCCAAAGTAGGCTGTGGATTATCATCTACTGGTGGAACATAGTTGTCTGCATATTCCTTAGATACATAGTTGAACACCTCCAACCATTCGCCACCCCAGTTACCTGATTGACGCTTGTAGGCAACACGAAGATGATTCTCATCCAACTCAATAATCTGGAGGTTCTGACGCCAGTTAGCCAAACGAGGAGTCCATGTGTCAGGATGCATCAAGTCGGCATCTGTCAAACTCAGCACATAAGTATCCTCATTCAAGCCAAAGATACCCTCTTGGGTAGCATCCGTAGAAGAATTATAGAAAGTATAGCCAGCCTTGCCCTTCAAGCTGAAGGTCATATAACTATTCCACATCGCGTCATCACCACAATGTCCCTTACCAGGATCCCAGTTCTCGGTGAAATGTCCGAAACTTAAGTTTGTATTGGCAGAAGGGTCACCATAAGTAAGCTCACCCGACTTGAAGCCATAGCTACCATTGTCATATACCCAAGTTTTCTCCTTGCCGACACCACCTGCCAACAAAGTCCATACTTCCTTGGTGATGAAATCCGTACAGATGTCATCAATCGTGAAGGTAGCAGGGTTGCCATAAACAACCCCCGCACGGGTCTCTATGCCAAAAGTAACCTCGTATGTGCCTGCAAAAGGCATCTTCAAAGTCACCTTGTCACCTTGGAATCTTCCTTGTGGAGTTTCCCACTGGGCATTAAACTGGCTACCCATTTTATTCTCCAAATAAACTATATTTGGATTTTGACTATCATGGGTGATGGTGTAAGCAATACCTTCCTGCAAATCCTCAGGAGAGATATTGTTGTCGCCCAACTTATACTCATCAGGCGAGCAAGCTGCGAATCCCAAGAACATCGTCAGGGCAGCAACCATCATATATAAATATCTTTTGATTTTCATAAGTCGTATGTATTAATATCCAACTTTTGTTTACTATACATGCAGATTACCACCCAGGGTTCTGCTTCAAGAGACCATTAGACAGTGTAATCTCTGTAAGAGGAATCTGAATCAAGCCACGCTTTTTAATAATATTGTCGGCATTGATGGTAATAGTAGCTTTCTCGCCACCATCTTTCACATCCCATGTACCTGCGATTTCCTTTGCAGCATGATCCACTCCCTGACGAAGTTGATCCCAATAACGGATACCCTCAAAAGCGAACTCATATTTGCGCTCGGCCATGATGTTCTCCTTGGTGGCAGACTTCTGAGTATAATAACTACTCAAGCTACCATCATCATCCGTAAACGCACGTTTACGAATCATATCAAAATAGGTCTGAGCATTTGAGCTACCCAACTCCGCTGCCATCAACAAGACATCAGCATAGCGCACAAGTACCCAATCCTGAAATTGGCTAATCTGGAAATCACCAGCACCCACCTCTTCGGTATAATGCTGCAAGGTACCATCGTTAGCCTCCTTGTGCTTAGACAAAGTGGTGTATTTCTTTACGAAATATCCTGTATATTCACGTTGGTCTGCAATATAATTCTTCTCATAGTTCTCCAACTTGGTCGCATCAATGACAGAAGCTTCCTTGCGCTGGTCGCCAGAAGCATAAGAAGAGACAAACGCTGGATCAATGGTGCAAGCACCCCAACCCTGACCATAACCTTCATATACCAAGCCACCGGTACGCATACCTACCATTATCTGGAAACGGTTACCATCATTGTTGCCATTGTAATCAGCTGTATAATTGAACTTCATTGAAAGTACGGTCTCTGAATTGCCAGGACCAGCCCAAGATGAGTTCTCATGAGCCCACAGTCCCACATGACCGCCGCTCTTATCGTCAGAAGAAGCAGGCCATAAATCTCTGAATCGAGGAACCAAGCTAAACTCGTTGCTTGCAATAATATCCTCACAAGCAGCCAAAGCGTCAGCCTTGGTCAATCCCAACTCGTTTGGCTCTTTGCCATAGTAACCACTATAATAGAGATAAGCACGAGCCATGATAGCCTCAGCACCATACTTGGTTACATGACCATCATTGTTGGCTGCGTCTTTCTTAGGATAGGCATTGGCAGGAATATGCTCTACGGCATACTTCAAATCCTTGAACACCAAGGCATAGACTGAGTCTGGTGCTGCTTGTGGAACAAAATCACTTGTAGCATGCTCCAACAATGGGATGTTTTCCCAAAGACGCACCATATCAAAATAGCATAAAGCACGAAGAGCGTGAGCCTCACCAAGATAAGTATCCTTGGCTGTTTCATCATCCCATGTTATGCCTTCAGCCTTGTCGATAAACTCATTGCAACGGAAAATGGCTGCATAATATGATTTCCACAAGGTCTCATGCATATCGGTGTAAGAAGGTGCCTGATTCATATCAAAACGGTCCAAGATCTGGGTATTGCGACCATCATTATTACCTGTACCACCGAAGCACTCATCACTCATGGTCTCCGTCAACTGATAAACCGTAAAAGAAGGACCATCAGAAACAGTACGCTGCCATCCATCATAACAAGCATAGAGAGAACGAAGTCCGTCCTCCTGGCTCTTATAGAAGTTGCCAGAATTGGATTCTGTCTTAGAAGAAACATCCAACCAGCTCTCGCTGCATGATGCCAAGCCTCCCAAAGCAAGAATACCGATTGCGGCTATCTTTAATTTATTTGTTTTCATAATTATGTCTCTTTAAAATTAGAACTTAAGATTCATACCTACCAAGAATGTACGTGGACGTGGATAGTAGCCCAAGTCAATACCTGAAGCCCAGCTATTTACACCATAACCAATTTCTGGATCCATACCATCATACTTGGTAAAGGTAAATGCATTCTGAACCTGGAAGTACAAACGTGCCTGAGACACATACTTGTGCTTCAACAGTTTAGCGAAATCATAGCCTAAGGTGATGTTGCTGATTCGCAAGAAGTCACCATCCTGGATAAAGAGATCAGAGAACTGATAGTTGATGTTAGTCTCTGTTACACGTGGATACTTGTTGGAAGTTCCCTCGCCAGTCCAACGCTGAAGAATAGCAGAAGTGTAATTGGCAGTCTTGCTACCTACATTACGATAACTCTGTACGATGTCGTTACCCACAGAACCATTGGCTGTCACACCGAAATCAAAGCCCTTGTAATCGAAGCCGATTGAGAATCCATAAGTGAAATCAGGCATACCATTACCCAAGTTCACCTTATCGTCATCATTGATAACACCATCATGGTTGATATCATAATACTTCACATCACCAGGCTGTACGCTTGTGCCCTGGAGCACACCATTGCCTGCAGCTATCCAGTCATCAATATCCTTTTGGTTCTGGAAGATACCTGCTGTCTTATAGCCCCAGAAGTAACCGATAGGTTCACCATTACTAGCACGATAGAACTCGGTAGAGTTGTCATACAACTGACCAGCGCCATCCGTACCGTGGATAATACCATCATCAGTAGGAATGTTACCTACCTTATTCTTATTATAGGCGCCATTTACATTCACATAATAGTTGAAGTCCTTTCCGATTCGGTCATTCCAGCCTAAACCGATTTCAATACCCGTATTCTTCACATCACCACCATTGCAATAAGAAGCTCCTGTACCTGCAGTACCTGGAATAGGTGCAAGAAGCAACCAATCCTTAGTTGTCTTCTGATACCAGTCGATGTTGACATTCAAATTGCCCAACAAACGTAAATCCAAACCTATGTTCAGCTGCTCAGAAGTTTCCCATTTCACCTCAGGATTTGGCAAACGGCTTTCGTATGCACCATAATAGTTTGACTGACCATCAGCACCCAAAGAAGTACCGAAATTATAATATACTCCAGAAGTAGTGATTGGAGAAATAAACATCAAGTCGCCAATGTTCTGGTTACCTACCTGACCCCAACTTGCACGGAACTTAGCATAATCCAATACCTTGGCAAGTGGTTTCATAAAGTTCTCATTGGTAAGAATCCAACCTGCAGATATAGAAGGGAAATATCCCCAACGATGACCACGAGCAAACTTAGAAGAGGCATCAGCACGCAATGTGGCTGTAGCCATATAAGTTTCCTTCCAGTTCCAACTTACACGACCAAAATAGCTGAGCATACGCTGTGCCAAAGAAGGAGCGCCGCTTGCGCCCAAACCATCTGTAGCATTTGAAGCTGTACCATTGCTTACGTAAGCATGACTCCAATCTGCAAAGCCACTCTTTAGGGTTGCATTAGAAGCACCTACGCCCACGCCATCAAAGCGCCAAGCCTCGGTACCCACCAAAGCTGTGAGGCTATGGTCTTGAATCTTGAAATCGTATGACAATGTGTTGGTCCAAGTCACCTGCCAGTTATGGCTCATATTTTGGCTAACACTCGTACGATTAGATGTATTGTAACTATAGATAGAGAACTGATAGAGAGGAGTGAACGAACGGTAATCGCTAGAATAATACTCATAACCGATTACTGTGCGATACTTCAAGTTCTTAATAGGCTCAATCTCTGCATACACATTACCTGTAAAGCGAGCTGCGTTTGTCTGATTATTATTCGTAGTCATCATCACGCCATAAGGGTTGCCGTCTGCATTATACCAGTCGCTATTGCTGGTATCATTATAAGGTGAACCATACTTATTGTTGTCACTATAGACTGGAGCCAAAGGAGATGTATTGAAGGCACTACGCAAAGAGTTGTTATAGGCATTACCCACTGCAATACCATTGTTCTTGGTATAGATGAAACTAATCTGCTCACCTATCTTCAACCAATCCTTCACCTTCCAATCAGAGTTGACACGGAAGTTATAACGCTCATAATTGCTGACGTCCTTGCCGCCAACAATACCTTCCTGGTTCATATAACCAAGAGTCATGGCATAATTAGCAGTCTTGCTACCACCATTTACACCTATATTATAAGAAGATGTCTTGGCATTCTTCACAAACATCTGATCTACCCAGTCGGTATCAATCAAATTGCCATTGGCATCATAGATGCTCTTATAGCTACTCCAATCATAAACTTTCTTACCTGAGTTCAGAGCAGCCTCATCCAAGATAGCCATATATTCCTTGGCATTGAGCATGTCGATGCTACGAGGTTTGTTCTGCCAACCTACATAACCATCAAAACTAACCACGGCACGACCTTCCTTACCACCTTTCGTAGTGATAAGCACAACACCATTGGCTGACTGAGAACCATAGATGGCAGCAGAAGCGGCATCCTTCAATACATCGATACTCTCAATATCGGCAGGATTCAAAGAAGCGATATCACCACGTACACCATCAATGATGTAAAGAGGACCCGAATCACTCATAGTACCCATACCACGGATGTTAACCTTCAAACCAGAACCTGGCTGACCAGAAGTAGAGATGATACTCATACCAGGAGTTTGTCCTTGGAGGGCTTGAAGAGGATTGGAAGTGTTGAGCTTGGCAATGTCATCACCTTTCACATTGATGTTAGCGCCAGTCACCAACTTCTTTTTCTGTACACCGTAACCCACTACAACTACTTCATCAAGAGAATGCTTGTCTTCATTTAAGGTTACATTGATTACTGAACCTGTGACCTTCACTTTTTGGGAAATGAAGCCCAGGTAAGAAATTTCGAGTGTTTGTCCATTCTTTGCTTCGATGGAAAAGTTTCCATCAAGGTCTGTTACTGTACCATTTTTGGTTCCCTGTACCATAACACTTGCACCAATCAATGGTTCGTTGTCAGTTCCAGAGATAACAGTACCCTTAACCGTTTGAGCATTGAGGACACCCGCTCCGATTCCTAACATTGCTTGGAATACCAACATAAAGGCTACCAAAGCAACTTTACAGAGCTTGCGGCTCTGAAAGAATTTTTGAGATGTTTTTCTCATAATTACCTTAGGTTTTAATTAATAATTACTTTAGGTCTTTTATATAAGATAAGGTGTAGGCTCCCATTGGAGAGCTACCTCGATTCTTCATGATTGTTTAACAAGTGCAAAGATAAAGCATTAATACATACATATAGGGTAGTTTTTGTTAATTTTTCATGTATAAAATGTTAGGCTATGCTGTTTTGTTTACGAAAAACACATAAAAACGTACCAAAACTGTCTTTTTTCTTAGGTTGTAAGTTCGGTGTAACTTCGTGCTGCATAGTTATTTTGCAGTCAAATAGCTATGCAGCAGCGAATAATGGTTTAAATAGCGAAGAAGTCATGTTGGAATGATGAAAAAACACATATATTTGAATTATTTTACCTTCTCAAAGTCCCAATCTTCCAACGTTCTTGTCTCTGTGCTGAAACTTATACCTATTTTATATAGCTTTCGCTCATCAGCTGCGTAAGGAATCATATAGCCCTTGTCATCAATCTGAGCCAAGGCTTCTTGAGCAGACTTATTGATCTTGACCTCAAAGACAAAGATTGCAGTAGGGGCAAACATCACCGCATCAGCTCTGCCTCTGCAACTTTTCACTTGGGTGTAAGTCGCAACATTCATCATCGAAAGAACTATATAGAGAATTGTTTCATAATAATATTCACTCTTCTGCATGTTAGCAAGCACATCCTTGCCCCCTTCTGGGTAAGGAATGGAAGCAAAATAAGCCTTCATCTCTTCCATCGCCTTATCGATGTTATCAGTCAATAGTTCTCGATAAAAGTGGGCGGCAAAGCCTAACGACTGTCCATCGCTCATATCGGTATAGTATGGCAAGAGATTCTCCATCAATCCAGCCCTCACTTCCTTATTAGGGATGCCGAGGTAATAACCATTAGTCAATGGGTCATAGCCCTTGATGGTAAGGTAACCACTCTGATAGAGCAAAGGCAGAATATCAGTCATCTCGTCTGTTGGACGGTCAAAGGAGGAGGCAAAAGCGAATGTATCATCAAGTTTCGTTACATCAGTATTGTAATGTCTCATCTGATTTATCAGATACTTAGACGTGCCTGAGGCATACCAATAGTTGTCAATGTAGCCTGCGGCAAAGCAACGCACAAGGCTATATGGGTTGAAAATATCTTCGCCATCTCTACAGAAATGATAACCATCATAGTTTTCTCTCAGCAACCCTCTCATTCTCTCGAACGAAATATGATTTTTTTCTGCCATCATGGCAATGTCTTCTTTCAAGACTGTATCCAACTCCTCCTTTGTGATACCACAAATAGCAGAAAACTCTGGGTCCATGCTAATATTGGTCAGGTTATTGATGGTGCTGAAGATACTGAGCTGAGAGAATTTCGTGATTCCCGTGATGAAGGCAAACTTAATATGTGCACTATTCGCCTTGATTGGACCATAAAACTCTTGCATAATAGTCCTTGTTGCCTCCAACTTATCCTTGTCATGCAACACATCAAGAAGAGGAGCATCGTATTCATCGATGATGATGGCCACAGGACGTCCTGTCTTTTGATGAGCTTCTTCTATGAGTCGGGTGAGTCGATTACCTGGACTTTTCATAGAATTAACTATTCCAAATTCTTCTTCTTGCCATCTTAATTGCATGTCAAATTTCTCTGGAAAAAGAGTTAAGTCGCAATACTTCAATGTGGAAAGGTCGAAATGGAGTACAGGATACTTTATCCAGTCCTTCTCCATACTGTCAATGGCAAGTCCCTTGAACAACTCCTTTTGTCCTGCGAAATAGGAATGAAGTGTGCTGCTAAGCAAAGACTTGCCAAAACGGCGTGGACGACTCAGAAACACATACTTGTATTTCTTGACCATGTTATAGACAAGGGCGGTCTTATCAACATAAACCATCCCTTCCTCAATGATGTCACTGAAGGTTTGCACTCCTGCAGGATATATTCTTTCCACTGCCATATTCTTTACCTTATTATATTTACAGGGGCAAAGATAACATTATTATTTGAAACGGCAAAATAAAAGAAATAATATTTGTTTCAAAAGGCAATGAAGTGCCATTTTAAAATAATAGGCACTTTTTTAAGTATGGTATCGAATCAAGCCTTCCATTGGAGCCTTTAATATCTGAGTAATCTTAAACCCATGCTCTTCTGCAAAAACATTGGTCAATGGCTTATTAAAATAATAAGCGATACTGCCCACAAAAGCAATGCTTGGTTTGTTCTCCTCGTATGCCGTAGGTTCCTCTTTCAAATAATCCAAGTAAGGAAGGATGTTGTTTTCATAAAATTGATTGAAGTTTTCCAACACCATTCGATAAAGAGCCATCGCTTCTTCTAACTCATCAGAACCAGCTTCATATTTTTCGCCTTCTTCTATCTGCGTGGAAATAAAAGGAGCGATGGAAGCCAAATAGCGATTTGCCAACGGTTCTCTATATACCTTATTTATAATAGAGGTATAATCCAATCCTGACCATTGGAGATATTTTTCTTTGAGTGGAGCAGGCAATGTGCCCTTGAAGATGCCATTGAGGAAACTTTTGCCCAAAACAGCACCACTTCCCTCATCTCCCAAGATATAACCGAGTGGCGGAGTATTCATGATAATTTTCTCACCATCATAAAGACAACTATTGGCTCCAGTACCTAAGATACAAGCAATACCTGGCTTATGTCCCAATAGTGCACGAGCTGCACCCAGCATATCTCCCTCTGCCATTACCTGTGCATTCGAAAAAACTTGCTGCAGCAAAGATTCCATACGAGATTTCATGGCAGCCGTGACACCACTGCCATAGAAATATACTTCAGAAGGTTGGTTTTGGAGGACTAACTCCGTACGCAAGACATGCAGAATGTCATTATCTGTCATGTGAATAGGATTGATGCCTTGTGTCTTACAAGTCATCACTACCCCACCCTTATCATCTATCATCGACCAATCCGTCTTGGTGCTTCCACTATCTGCTATCAGTTTCATACCTTTATTATATGGTTAAAAGTTATCTTTTACAGTCTGCAAAAATAAGTAAAATTGACAAGATAACCAAACAATAATAGAAAAAAGGATATAAACTTTTTGCAGTGTCTCCAAAAATAATTATCTTTGCACTCAAATTCAGAATGTTATGAAGAAAAAACTATCTATCATTTTTATATTGCTGACAGTATGCTTCTTGCCAACACATGCTGTACTCAAGGAAGCCAACCTCGACACAACGCTCTATATGCTGCGTACGGAGTTGACCAATTACCACATTGATTTAGAAAGACAAAACCAGGTGGCCAAAGCACAACAGCAGGCTATCATACAAGACTTGATCAGCATCATGAAGCAAGCTGACCAAAACTCACTCATGCTCTATTCACAGCGCAATGGGTACATCTTCGATATGACCTATGCCTGTCATGAGGCAACGGAACAATTCAAGAAGTTCAAGACGAAAGCGACTCCTTTCCGAGACATGATCAAGAAAACCAATACGGAAGTTGCCCGATTCGATTCACTCATCAACTACCTTTACGGAATGAACACCATGTTTATCAGTGAAAAGGCACAGGTGAATCGCAACATAGACTTGACCCTTGCCGTAAATATCCGTCGCCAATTGGTGGAGAAGCAACAGCAACTCAACGAATATGTGAAAGCCTACGACCGTACCGACAAAAAGTTGAAAGCACTCAACGACTATGCCAATCGTCGATACGGAGACATCCAGAATAGCATTTTCAACAATGGAGGAGACAACTACCTTCATATTCTTCGTAATATCGGAATCAATTACCGAGAAGCAAAGACTTCTGTTTCTGAGAAATATAAGCCTGCACCAAGAATGATGTCACAATGGGATGTACGCATCATCGGTATCCTCTTTGGTATCATCATCTTCTATGGTCTCATCTCTGTATTCCTCAACCTCTTCATCATCCGTGTAGTTATCACGCAGTTGGTGAAACGTGGCGTCTTCGAGAGCATCAAGGAAAGTTTCCTGGCAAAGCGTACTTGCATCATCATGGCTATGACTATTGTCACCTTTGCAGCCATTTTGGGAATTGTACGCCTCATTGCCAAACAAAACTTTGTCATCATGGCAAGCCAGTTGTTGGTAGAATTTGCCTGGTTGATAGGTGTCATCTTGGTATCTATCTTGCTACGTGTAAGCAATGAGAAAATCAAAAATACCTTCCGCATCTATTCTCCATTGATGTTGGTGGGATTCATTGTCATCGTGTTCCGTATCATCTTAATACCAAACGACTTGGTAAATCTCATCTTCCCTCCTATCCTGTTGCTATGTACCTTCTGGCAATGGAATGTCATCGGAAGGAAGCACGACCAAGTATTACGCACCGATAAGACCTATGCTTATATCTCTTTGGCTGTGTTCATCATCAGCACCATCTGTGCATGGGTGGGATTTACATTGCTCTCCGTACAGATTATCATTTGGTGGACCATGCAGCTCACTTGTATCCTTACCATCACATGTATCGAAGGATGGCTCAGTGTGTATGCCAAGCGCAAGAAACTTGCCGAGAAGAAAATCAACGAGAAATGGGGCTATCGCTTCGTTTATAAGGTACTCCTGCCTACTGCTGGTGTACTATCATTCATCGTATCCATCTATTGGGCTGCCGATGTATTCAACATGAGCGATACCACTTGGATGATTTTCAATAAGGACTACATCAAGACCAGTAACTTCACGGCTTCTCTCTACAGCCTTACCTTGGTGGCTTGCTTGTATTTCCTATTCAATTACATCAACATCACCACCAATGACTTTATGCGTCATCACTTTGAGAAGACCGACCCAAATTCGGCTGCCTCTAAGATTGTGATGTTCAAGAATGTATTGCAGGTCATCATCTGGGGTATTTGGTTGATGATCGCCTTGAACGTGTTCCAAGTAGGAAAGAGTTGGTTGCTCGCCATCTTTGCAGGTTTGTCAACAGGTCTTGGTTTTGCATCCAAGGATATTCTCGAAAATATCTACTATGGCATATCCTTGATGATGGGTCGCGTCAAGGTAGGCGATTATATCATCTGTGATGGCACCCGTGGTCGAGTAAGTAGCATCAGCTATACCTCCACCATGTTGGAGGCTACCGATGGTTCTGTCATTGCCTTCCAGAACTCACAGCTTTTCAGCAAGAACTACAAGAACATGACCAAGAACCATGGTTATGAGCTTGACATACTGGAAGTGGGTATTGCATACGGTAGCAATGTGAAGGAAGTGAAGAAAATCCTCACCGAAGAACTCATGAAGCTCGATTGCATCTATCATGAGAAGGGTGTGAAGATTGTTTTGAAGAGTTTTGATGACAACTGCATCACGCTCAAGATATTGGTATGGGTCAACGTACTCACACAGTATGCCGATGATGGCAAGATTATGGAGTGCATCTACGATACGCTCAACGAGAACAATATCGAGATTCCATTCCCACAGCGTGAAATTACAATTAAACAAGTACAACAATAATTATGGCAACATTTATAGCAGGCCCTTGTGTCATCGAGTCGATGGAACTACTGGACACAGTAGCACAGGAACTCGTACGCATCAATCAGAAATTGGGCACCGACATCATATTCAAGGCATCATTCGACAAGGCCAACCGCACCAGCATCCACTCTTTCCGTGGACCAGGTTTGGAAAAAGGTTTGCAGATGCTCAGTGACATCAAGTCTAAGTATGGACTTCGCATCACCACCGACATTCACGAAAGCTATCAGGCTGAGGCGGCAGGCAAAGTGTGCGATGTTCTTCAAATACCAGCCTTCCTTTGTCGTCAGACCGACCTCTTGGTATCGGCTGCTAAGACAGGTAAGATTGTCAACATCAAGAAAGCCCAGTTCTTGAGTGGCAAAGATATGAAATATCCAGTGGAAAAAGCATTGGAAAGTGGTGCCAAGGAAGTTTGGCTCACAGAACGTGGCAACTGTTTTGGTTACAATAACCTAGTAGTGGATTTCCGAAACATCCCAGACATGCAAGAAATCGTACCTACTGTCATCATGGATTGCACGCATAGTGTGCAACGTCCTAGTGCAGGTGATGGCAAGACGGTGGGCGATCGTAAGTTTGTGCCTGCCATGGCTAAGGCAGCCAAGGCATTTGGAGCCAACGGCTACTTCTTCGAGGTTCATCCAGACCCAGACAAGGGAAAGAGCGATGCCGCCAATATGCTAGAACTCGACAAGCTGGAAGGATTGATTGCCGAATTACTAGCTTAAGTTACTTTGTCATGTATCTTAAGATACTTTGCGATGTATCCTAAGATACTTGGGCAAGTATCCTAAGATACTTTTTGAGCATGTAAAATACCTATTTTTTAATCATGAGTAATCAAGTTAACAATATAGACGACAAGACCGTGCGCGGATGGGGCGAACAAGCCTTACGAGAAGAAGCGCAAGCCATTCTTGACCAACTACCTCTGATGGATGAGAATTTTGAGAAGGCAGTTGACATGATGTTCCATTGCCAAGGCAAAATTATCGTCACAGGTGTAGGCAAGAGTGGACATGTAGGTGCCAAGATTGCTGCAACCCTAGCCTCTACAGGTACACCTGCCTTCTACATCAACCCATTGGACGTTTATCATGGCGATCTCGGAGTAATGACAGATAAGGATGTGGTATTGGCACTGAGCAACAGCGGACAAACCGATGAATTGCTTCGCTTTATCCCAATGGTGCTCCACATGCATGTGCCTATCATATCCATCACGGGCAATCCAGACTCTTTATTGGCAAAATATTCCAATTACCACATCACGGTCAAGGTGAAGAAAGAGGCATGTCCTCTCAATCTAGCGCCTACCAGTAGCACCACCGCAGCCCTTGCCATGGGTGATGCCTTGGCAATAGCCTTGATGCAAGTTCGTCACTTCAAGCCTCGTGACTTTGCCCAGTTCCATCCTGGAGGAGAACTTGGTAAACGCCTCTTGACTACTGCAGAAGATGTGATGAGAAGCGATGATTTACCTATCATCCCTAAGGAAATGCACCTGGGAGAGGCTATTATCCATGTGAGCAAAGGCAAGTTGGGACTTGGTGTTTCATTGGACGAAGATAAAAAGGTCATTGGTCTTATCACCGATGGCGATATTCGTCGTGCTATGGAGAAATGGCAAGCTGAGTTCTTCAACAAGACGGTAAGCGACATCATGACAACCTCACCAAAGGTAGTAAATCCTAGCACCAAGATTACTGAAATCTTAAAGATTATGCACAAGAACAAGGTTCATACTGTACTTGTTGTAGATAAGGAAAATCATCTCAAGGGTGTCGTTGACCATTATGCTTGCATGGTATAAAGGATGTTGAATGTTAAGTGTTGAATGTTGAATTATAAATGAGACTCAAACAAAAGAAACGTTTTATTATAGCAAATATCTTGCTGCTCATCTGTTCGCTGTGTAGCGCCCAAAGCAGTGATTCTTTGATAGTCAACCAGCTTCGTGGGAAAGGCATCAGCTTTTCTCACGATAATTCTGTAACACTTCTGATGACTGGGCAGGAGAAGTTTGACGATATGTTTCAAGCTATCCGTCAAGCCAAGAAAAGTGTACATTTGGAATATTTCAACTTCCGTAACGACAGTATCGCTTCCCTACTCTTCAACCTCTTGGGTGAAAAAGTTAAAGAGGGAGTGAAAGTACGTGCCCTTTATGATGGCTTTGGCAATGCTTCCAACAACAAGCCACTTCAAAAGAAGCACATCAAGGAAATACGTGCCAAAGGTATTGAGATTTATGAGTACAAACCTATGAAATTTCCTTGGGTACATGGCATCTTCAATCGTGACCACCGCAAGATTGTGGTCATTGATGGACAGATAGCATATACAGGTGGCATGAATGTTGCAGACTATTATATCAATGGCACGGAAGTAGTGGGCGAATGGCATGATATGCATTGCCGAATTGATGGTAGCGAGGTGAACACCTTGCAAAAGATATTCCTCAAGATGTGGAATAAGGTGAGCAAACAGAATGTCCACGGACCAGAGTATTATCGGTCTATGAAAAAGGACTATCTGGTAGAGAATCTCAAGCCCGATACTACTTCCACTGCTTATCACAAGATGGTGGGTATTATCAATCGCGAGCCACATATCTCGAAAGATATTATCCGCTATTTCTATGTGAATGCCATCAATGATGCACAAGATAGTATCAAGATAATTAGTCCCTACTTCACATTGAGCCATAAGCTGAAAAAGGCATTGAAGAATGCCGTAAAACGGGGTGTAAAGGTAGAGATTATGCTTTCCACCAAGAGTGATATCCCATTGACACCCGACTGTGGATTCTACAATGCCCACAAACTGATGAAAGCAGGATGCAACATCTGGATGTACACTCCAGGATTCCACCATACCAAGATTATCATGGTAGATGGAAAGTACTGTACCGTGGGAAGTGCCAATCTCAATGCCCGTTCGTTGCGATGGGATTATGAAGAGAATGCCGTCATCATCGATCATGAGACTACCCAGCAGTTGGTAGAGCTCTTTGATGGAGAAAAGACGGATAGCTTCTTACTGAATGAAAAGAACTGGCGCGAATGGCGCACGGGATGGCAACGTTTTAAAGGTTGGTTTGCAGCCAAACTGCTCACTCCTTTCTTATAAAAACAGGTTGAATTATGAATGAAGAAATGATGAAAGCCATGTCTGCCGGCAAGATGCCTGAGATGGCGATTATAGAAAGCAATACATTAGCAGTCATGGGACTCAAGCAATTACTTGAGTCGGTGATGCCTATGATGCATATTCAGGCTTTTGGATCATTCCGAGAGTTTGAAGCCAACGACCCAGACCATTTCATCCACTATTTTGTGTCGATGCATATCGCCTTGACCCATCGTGCTTTCTTCAGCCTGGGCAAACGAGCACACCACACCATTGTGCTTACTCCTAGCAACGACCCCAACTCGCAGTTGCAAGACTTTCATTGTCTCTGTGTCAACGTGCCAGAAGCGACCCTCATCAAAGAGTTGCTGAATCTACAACATGCAGGACATCCTCATGGAGAACATCTGCCCGAACTTCCTCGTCCCGCTCAAGACAAAATACTTTCTGATAGAGAAATCGAAGTGCTGTCATTGGTGGCACAAGGTAAAATCAATAAAGAAATAGCTGATCAGCTATGCATTGGACTTACCACCGTCATCACACATCGCAAAAATATTCAAGAAAAATTAGGATTAAAAAGTGTTTCTTCACTCACTATTTATGCCGTCATGCATGGCTATGTGGATATCAATCACATATAATTGTGATACTTTTTAGGGGATAAGCATCCCCATTTCTAGTGAGAAATACCTAAAAATAATGATAAAGCCTTCTACGAAATATCGCAGAAGGCTTTACTTTTTTATTTAATTTTCTACAAAAAACTAGAGTTTCACCGTTGAAATATCCACTAAATTGTTAACAATTGCATAAATTGTAAGACCCGCAGGTGAGTGAATTTGTAACTTACGGGCAATGTTTCGACGATGGGTAATAACCGTATTGATAGAGATGAACAGATGGTCGGCTATTTCCTTGTTTGTCATGCCTTGTACCAAAGCCACGATGACATCTTTCTCACGGTCACTCAACTGTTCATCACTTTGAGGAGCTTGTGAAATCATGTTCGAAATCTTGGCACTCACATCATTCTGCTTCAACTTGCGCTCGGCATTTCTTACGGCAGGGATGAAGATTTCTTCTTCCACTTCAGAGTGATGGGCAAGCCATTCCTCATTATTATATATATCATAGAGAGTAGCACTCAACTGATTGTTGTGCAAGCCATCCGAAGGCAAATACTTGATGATAATGTTCTTGAGTTCCTTGAGCTTTTGATCTACTTGAACATGGTGTTTCGAGAAAGTTTCTATATCAAAATTGGATGGAGAATTACCATCGATAAGTGCCTGAACATAAGGGAACACCATCTTTTCCTCATACTTCATGTGGTTGGTGATACTATGTGCATACTCATCATAGAGTTTGAGAATAAGGCGAGCCAAATTATCCTTTTCGTCCAAAGCCTCCACCAATTCCTTACGGATGAAAGGCAATTGGAAATCAATGTAGTAAGCATGGGATGCTTTGAGATAATGCAACAAGGTAGGCAACGACAAGCGATCAGCATTGTCGTACTCCTTATAACCATTAATGGTGAAGTTGACTACCGCTAAGAATGTATAGGTGTCAACTTTCTGTTCTTCGCAGACCTCTTTCACTGTTTTGTCGCCAAAGCCCAAGTTGATACCAAAACTACCCAGACTCTGCAAAATGTTGTAATTGTCACGAATTATGCTGATCATCTTATCATCAGCCTCATACATCTTTTGATTCTTCATCTTGTACGTACTTTTAAAACCATGTAATGTACATTATATATGAAAACATCCATAATGTTTTTATTCTGCTGCAAAATTACAAAAAACATCCGAAAATCGCAATACCTAGAAATGAGTATGTACAAGTTTACCAACTTTTAAGTATTGCAAGGATTTTTTAAAGTATGTACCTTTGCACCCGAAATCGAGAAAAGGTGCGGTGATGATTGCCACTCCCGAGCGGCAAGAATCATTCTTACGTCGAGACCGCAAGCAGATATCCGCACTTTTTTCTTTTTCATCCGCTCTGATTCTTTATGAAAGTATTGGGGGAGGTAAGGCTAAAAAGATAACATTAGGATAAGTTTTAGAAAAAAAATAAATATAATATAGAAAAATGAATAGTTTAAGAATTGGATTATTGTCCGCTGCTTTGGTTGCTGGTTTGGCAACTGCTAGCGCACAGACAAAAGCAGATAGCGTATCTGCTAAACCACGTTTTACTATTGGTGGCTATGGAGAGGCTGTGATGAGTCGCAACTTCTATAGCCAACACTTCAATCGTTACAGAGATCCTCAGACTTACAAGAACGACGACAGTCATGGTCGTTTCGACTTGCCTCACGTTACCCTTAACTTGGGTTACGACTTCGGACATGGTTGGACCATGGGCATGGAAATCGAGTTCGAGCACGGTGGTACTGAGAACGCTGTAGAAATTGATGCAGATGAAAGTGGTGAATACGAGGCTGAAACTGAGCGTGGTGGCGAGGTTGCCCTTGAACAGTTCTGGCTCAACAAGGCTTTCTGGGGCGGCAAGTTCAACATCAAGGCAGGTGAAATCATCATCCCTGTGGGTGAAATCAACGCTTATCACATGCCTAACAATTTCTTCTCTGTTTATCGTTCTGAGGGCGAAGCTAAGATGCTTCCTAACACCTGGCACCAGGTAGGTGTATCTCTTTGGGGGCGCTTGAAGGACTGGCGTTATGAGGCCATCTTTACATCAGGTCTTGACGCTGAGCGTTTTGGTCACAACTGCTTTGTTCACTATGGTGCCACTAGCCCATACGAATATAAGATAGGTAATGTATATGCAGGTGCTGGCCGTATTGATAACTATTCTATCCCAGGCTTGCGTTTGAGTTTGAGCGGATACTATGGTTATACCTTTAAGAACACCGAGCGTAAAGCTAGTGCCAAGTATAATAAGACTCATGGTGCACTCTCTATCGGTAGCTTCGGTTTTGAGTTGAACCGTTGGAACTGGATTGTTCGTGGTAATGCAACATACGCTCACCTCGATGATGCGTCAGACATGACCACCTTCATGAATGCATTCCCTAAGCATACACAGCAGGATGGTTCTCCATCTAAGCACTCACCAATCGCAAGCAGTGCATACTCTGTAGGTGTAGAAGCCGGTTACAATGTATTCTCACAGATTGAGAGCCTCAGAAACAAGCAAAAGCTCTACGTTTTCGGCCGTTACGAGGACTACAATACATACGCCAGTGGTAGCAAGAAGGTTGCTTACGAGTATGACCATGTAAAGCGTATGGGTGCTGGTATCAACTACTCTCCTATCAAGCCTATCATCATCAAGGCTGAGTATAGCCATCGTTTCTTGGAGAGCGCTTACAACAATGAGCCAAGCCTCAACCTCGGAATCACCTTCAATGGTCTTTTCGACACTACATCTTGGATCAACAAGAAGTTCAAGAAGGCTCAGGAGATTGACCAATACCAGATGGA
>CAVKNU010000005.1:0-43297 GCA_963657465.1 Lachnospiraceae bacterium | reverse complement strand
AAAGAATTTCTTGAAGGATTCGCGCACTTCATTAGCTGTCATCATATCTTTTTTATTTTGTCTTTAAATTCTTATTCTGTTTATTTTTGCCCTTTAGGGCATTTTCTTCTAAAAAACTTTGCAAAGATACCAAGAATTTGTTAATTTTGCAACAAAATTAATCATTTTTGAAAATAAAGTAGGGAAATATGGCTTTAAATACAGATAAAAACGTAAAATTGTACTACTCCATCAAGGATGTGGCTGAAATGGTGGGAGTAAACGAATCGACTTTACGTTATTGGGAGAAGGAGTTTCCTTTCCTAAAACCGAAGGTGGCTTCCAATAAAGTACGCCAATATATGGAGAAAGACATAGAACAGGTGAAGCTCATCTATAACCTCATCAAGGTGAAGGGATTCAAGATAGCTGCTGCTCGTAAATATCTATCTCAAAATAGAACTGGAGCTGAAAAATCTTCGGATGTTATTGATACGCTCATCAGCGTAAGGGAACAACTCAAGGAGTTGAAAAAACAAATAGATGGCTTGGTATAAATATAAGAAAAAATAGAAGATATACTTCGGTACGCGATGAAGTATATCTTCTATTCGTTATGAAGTACTACTTCGATGGCAGATGAAGTAGTACTTCGTGTTTTACCAACAGTCTTCACCGAAGACAGTTGCGATACTAATCTTGCTTGCTTCCTTTTTGCTGAGCTGATGACTCCAAGTTACACGATTCTTGGTAGAAGCTCCTTCACCATGATTATTGTATTCACAATAGCGAGCTGTCTCTTCATTGCTTTGCTTGCCCCAATTGTGCCAACCAGCAGGAAGTATGTGTTTTCCCATTTCGCAATTCATAAAGATAGTTGCAGCGAAAGGGCGCCATGGTCTGCCAAGATATACTTTGTCAACACCTTCGTCGGCTGTTAATTTACATTTGTTGAAAACATATCCATATTGCTGTCCTGCAGGGGTAGAGGCGGCTGTGATATAGCTGTTGGCCTTGCTATGAATCTCACAATTCTCAAACCATGCTGTACCAGGACCAAAGATGAAGTCGGTGGTTCCCTCGATGTAGCTGTCATAGAATGCGATACGTGTGCCTCCAATGCCAGTATATACCGTGTCTTGGTTACCTAGCAAGCGGCAGTTTTGTACCAGAATGTGGTCACCTTCGGTATGAAGGGCTACGGCTTGCCCTAGCTTGGCTGCATTGTTCTCGATGGTGATGTTCATCAGGGTGATGTAGCTGCCTTGTACTTTCAATGTATAGGTACGGAAAGTGCCCATCGGCTTGCCTTTTACGGCGGCTTCCGAGTCGAGTCCTCCCACAGGCATTAGAATGTTGGCATGGTCATCCCATGTGATGATGGTGTTGTCTCTGTCTTCACCACAGATGGTGATATTGGTGAGCCATGATGGAATGATGAGTTTTTCTTTATACACGCCTTTTTTTACATAGATTACCTTGGTGTACTCCATAAAGGCACGGCATACCTCAATGGCTTCGTCGATGGTGCGAAACTCGCCTGTGCCATCACGTGACACCACGATGGTGTCTGGGTTGTCATACTTGTTGGCGGCCATCATAGGAAAAACGACCAACAATAGCATCAATGTTAAAAAGATTTTTTTCATTATTTTGCAGATTTAGTTTAAGAAAAAGCGCACCACAAATGATGCGCTTTTATGTTTTTAGAGTATTCGTTGTACTTCTTGTAGGCCCTCGATGTTCTTGAGTTGATCCATGATGAGCTTTACATCCTCACGGTCATGAATACGAAGTTCAATGGTTCCGTCGAAGATGCCATTGTCACTGCTAATGGTGATTTTATGGATGTTGATGCCCAATTTGTCACTGATGACTTTGCTTACATCTAGTAGCATTCCTTTTCGGTCGATACCTTGTATCTCTATCGTAGCGTCGAAGAATAGCTGTTTGTGCATCTGCCATTTAGCATCAACGATGCGGTTGCCATAGCTCGACTTCAGCTTGGCTGCTACCGAGCAAGAACGCTTATGGATTTCAATGCGATTCTTGTTGTCTATGTAGCCCATGATGTCGTCACCAGGAATCGCATGGCAACAATCTGGGAAAATAAACTGTCCGATGTTCTCTTCTGTGATGATAAGCGGTTTCTTCTTGTTGAAGTCTTTGCCCACGATGAAGAACTCTTGTGGCTTCTCGGTTGCATCTTCCTCTTTCTTGTCTTTGTTTTTGCCCAAGAATGGAATGTAATTGCGCCAACGGTTTGTTTGCTTTGGCTTTTTATTCTTGCCTTGCAGTTCGTCAATGTCTTTCTCGCCAAGTAAAATGCAATGGTCACCCAATGCCTGGAAGAAGTTTTCGTGTTTCTGGATATTGTGGAAATCGCAAAGCTTGTCGAGAATAGAGTTGGTCATCTCCATATTGTTCTTCTTCAACCAGTCGTGCAAGATGTCTTCACCCTTCTTTTGGATTTCTCGGTTCTCACGGCGCAAGATGGCTTGTATCTTGCTCTTTGCTTTGGCGGTGCTGACAAAGTTGGTCCATGCCGGTTGCACATGTTGGCTTTTGCTAGTTAAAATCTCAACCTGGTCGCCACTTTGAAGTTTGTGGCTCAAAGGCACGAGCTTGTGGTTGACTTTGGCACCGATACAGTGACTTCCCAAGAAAGTGTGTATCTGGAAAGCAAAGTCAAGTGCCGTACATCCTGCTGGCATGGTCTTGATTTCACCTTTTGGAGTGAATACAAATATTTCTGAAGCAAAAAGGTTGAGCTTGATGGCATCGAGGAAGTCCATGGCGTCAGGTTGTGGATCGTCAAGAATCTCCTTGATGGTGCTGAGCCAGTCATTGAGTTCATTCTCATCTTCTGTGTATTCTCCACCTTCCTTATACTTCCAATGTGCGGCAAATCCTTTTTCGGCAGTTTCGTCCATACGGTCGGAACGAATTTGCACTTCAATCCATCGACCTTGCTTACTCATCAAGGTTACGTGGAGAGCTTGATAGCCATTGGTCTTCGGATGGTTGAGCCAGTCACGCAAACGGTCGGGATGGCTCTTGTATATCTTGCTGATAGCTACATAAATATTGAAACATTCGTTCACTTCGTTGGCTCTCACCTTTGGAGTGAAGATAATGCGAACGGCGAGAATGTCGTAGATTTCATCGAACGACACATGCTTGTTTTGCATTTTATTCCAAATGGAATAGGGGCTTTTCACACGTGCCTTGATTTTGTATTCCACTCCCAACTTATCCAATTCCTCACGAATAGGAGCGGTGAATTGGGTAAAGAGTGTGTCGCGTTGTGCCTCCGTATCTGCCAGTTTATGCTCGATGTTGGCATACTCTTGCGGATGGTCGTAGCGGAAGCTAAGGTCTTCGAGCTCTGTCTTGATCTTGTTGAGACCCAGACGATTGGCGAGTGGAGCATATATATATAAGGTCTCACCTGCAATCTTGTATTGTTTGTTGGCAGGTTGGGATGCGAGTGTTCGCATGTTGTGAAGACGGTCACATATTTTGATAAGGATGACACGTATGTCATCGCTCATTGTGAGCAACAATTTCTTGAAATTCTCAGCTTGTGCCGAAGCTTTGTCGCCAAAGATGCCACCACTGATTTTGGTCAGTCCATCTACGATTTGTGCAATCTTGGCACCAAAGATATTAGTGATGTCTTCTACGGTATAATCCGTGTCTTCCACCACATCATGCAGGAGGGCTGCGCAAATACTAGTTGAGCCCAATCCCATTTCCTCGCAGGCAATCTGTGCCACAGCGATAGGGTGCATAATATATGGCTCTCCCGAAAGGCGGCGTACGCCTTTGTGAGCCTGGCGAGCAAAGTTGAACGCCTTGGTTACGATATCTACTTTCTTGCGATGGCGTGAGGCAAGATAGGTATCCAAAAGGTGTTGAAAGGCATCTCCTATCAACTTGTTGTCGGCTTGCTCTCTTTCTAGCTCTTTCAAGTTCTGTTCGTCCATGCTTATTTCCCTCCTATAAATGTTGGTTAATGAAGTAATTGATAATGTGGTGTGCACTCAAGGTGAATTATTTCACCTTGAGCTTTTTGCCAGCACGAATATTATTGCCTGAAATCTTGTTCAGTTTACGAAGTTTCTTCACGGTAGTGTGGTTACGTGCAGCGATTTCTGACAAGGTATCGCCATTCTTGATGGTTACACTCTTGTTGCTTCCGCCTCGTTTGTTCTTGCCCTTTTTGCCACGGCTGTTGCGGGAACTCTTGCTTTTTGATGCTGAGCGACTGCTACGACTGTAACTTGTGTGGGAACGGCTCACGGTTGGTGCATCTTCGTTCACATCTACGACATCACGCTTCAGAAGTAGTTCTTCAGATTTGAAGTTGTAGATTGAGTCTTCTTTGTCAATGAATGTACCCACAAGGGTGGCTGGCAAGCGTACTGCCATTGGCTTGTGGAGACCATTGATGATGTCTCGACGATATTGTGGGTTCAGATTGCGAAGATGTTCGATGTTGATGTTGAGTACTTGGGCAATCTGTTCCATGTGGAGATCCTTGTTTACGACTACGGTGTCTGTCTTCGTAGGCAATTCTGTTACCATTGGACAGATGTTGTGGTCGCAATAATAGTTCATGATATAGTTGGCTGCAATGAATGCAGGCACATATCCACGAGTTTCTTTTGGCAAATAAGGATAGATATTCCAATAGTCTGCAGAGCCTTTGGCACGGTGGATAGCTTTGTTCACCTTGTCTGGTCCACAGTTGTAGGCAGCGATGACCAAGCTCCAGTCATCAAATATCTTGTAGAGGTCGCTTAGGTAGTGGGCAGCAGCATAAGAAGCCTTCACTGGGTCGCGACGCTCATCCACTAATGTGTTGACATCCAGACCGTAGCGTTTTCCTGTTCCAATCATGAATTGCCATAATCCTGTGGCACCTACATGTGAAACCGCCTTTGGGTTGAGGGCTGATTCAATGATAGGAAGATATTTCAGCTCCAAAGGCAAATTGTATGCCTCTAATGCCTCTTCGAAGATAGGCATATAGAAATTGCTTGCTCCCAACATGTAACTTACGGAGCGACGCAATTTGCCACTGTAGCGATCAATGAATTTCTGTACCACATCATTGTATGGCATCTCTATGATGGTAGGAAGACGTTTGAGTCGGTCGATATATACTTCTTTGGCAAATACTGGGTTTACATCACGATAATTGCATGATGTATCTTGCATCAGATAGGTTTGTGCATTATAAAGATGTAGCAAACTGTCGAGGTTGTCTTCAAGACCGATTGGCACTTCGATATCTTCAGATTTGCCATTCTTATCGGTTACGGTAATGACATCTTCGTCATTGTTGTTGGTTTGTGCTTGAACACCTGTCTGAAAGCTAAACAACAGCGTTGCAGCTATGATTAAAAACTTCTTCATTATATTCTTATCTTGTCTTTTCTGTAATTTCTATATTATATAATAATGTGAAGGAATGATTCTTTAGAATGTGAGTGAGCATTGCAGTCCCAATGCTGCAGATTTAAAAGGATTTGTGTCCCTCTGATTGTTTAATACAGCAGGTTCCACTCGTAAAGTCAAGTCATCAGAAATGTCGAATTCTGAGAGCGAGGCATCTACGTATGCGTCAATCACGGAGAATGCATATACGCCAATCATGACAAACATGCCCATGTCTCTCCAACGGCGATAGCGGTCTTTTCGCTTTCTGAATATTTCTTTGTATCTCTCGATATTGCTGGCATCAATTCTGTTGCCCAAATGTAAGAACTGGTTGTAGCTCTCGGTTGTAGGGTCGTCGTCCATGATGTCGAGATAAGCCTGCGAATAATCGTGATACATCTGGTTGTTCCAGGTGATGGCGTAGGCACATCCCACAAAACCGCCATATATCAGAGGCAGTTTCCAATACTTGCGATTGTAGATTTGGCCTGCTCCTGGTAATACCAATGCCAACCACATAGCCCTTTTAGTGTTAGGGCGCCATGTGGCCCAGTCACGTTTCTTACGTGTAATCTTCTGGGATATGGCTTGGGTGAAAGCTGTGCTGTCGAAAGTGATGGAATCTTTCAGGTTCACCCGCTCAGGTTCCTTGATGGTTTGTTGTGCCATCATCATTTGGCAAGCTCCCATCCACAGTAGTACCGTGATGCAGATATGTGATAATTTATTCATGCTTCAGTTGGTCGAAAACATTCATGATGCGTTCTAGCTCCTCTTCATTGGCAAAAGGAATGCTAATCTTTCCTTTGCCTTTTGGGGAACACGTGAATTGCACTTTTGTGTTGAGGAATTTGGAGAGGCGATCTTTCAGCATCGTGAATTCCTCTGGCAATTGTGCCTTGGCGGTGATGGTTTTCTTGCCACTCTCAATATCTTCTCCACTCTTCAGCTTTTGTACCATTTCTTCCACTTTTCTAACGGAGTATCCATTCTTTTGGATTTCCTTGAAAAGCTTGATTTGCAAGGATGGACTGTCAAGTGCAAGAAGGGCGCGGCAATGTCCCATGTCGATTTCTTTTTTCTGCAAGGCCATCTGTACCTGTGCAGGAAGCTTCAATAGGCGGAGGTAGTTGGCAATGGCTGCGCGGCTCTTGCCCACACGTTCTGAGATTTTCTCTTGTGTCATACCCTCGTTCTCCATCAAATGCTCATAGGCAAGGGCAATCTCGATGGCATTGAGGTCTTGGCGTTGGATATTCTCAACAAGCGCCATTTCCATCACATTCTCATCGCTGATGGTGCGGATATAGGCAGGGATAGCTCTCAGCCCTGCCAATTGAGAAGCTCTCCAACGACGCTCTCCGGCAATAATCTGAAAACGATTTTCTGATATTTGTCTTAAAGTGATGGGTTGGATGATGCCGATGGCACGGATACTTTCAGCCAATTCCGCCAAGCCTTCTTCATCAAATTCCCGGCGTGGCTGGTTGGGATTGGCTTCTATCTGGTCGAGTGCAATCTCATTGATTGTGCTGCTCCCCTGGGTGCGTACGCTCTCAGTTGAAATCAAGGCGTCAAGTCCTCGTCCGAGCGCATTGCTTCTAGTGCCATTGTTATATTTCTTATGTACTGCCATTTTTTGTTTTTAATGTTGAATGTTAAATGTAGAATTTGTCCTAGTTGATTCTACACTTTTCATTCTTCGTTCTTCACTTTTATGAATTCTTATTGATAATTTCTTTTGCCAATGCCAAGTGGTTCTTGGCACCATTGCTCTCGGCATCATAGAGAATAACTGGGAGACCATGGCTAGGACTTTCACTCAACTTGACATTGCGCTGGATGACTGTCTTGAACACCAATTCTTGGAAGTGGCGCTTCACCTCGTCATAAATCTGATTGGCTAGGCGAAGGCGACTATCGTACATGGTGAGTAAGAAACCCTCAATCTCCAATTTCGGATTGAGTTTGCTCTTGATGATTTTGATGGTGTTGAGTAATTTGCTGATACCTTCGAGCGCAAAATATTCGCACTGTACTGGAATGATGACACTGTCGGCTGCTGTGAGCGAGTTAACGGTAATCAAACCCAGTGAAGGAGAACAGTCAATCAAGATGTAGTCATAGTCTTCACGAATAGGTGCAAGCAGATTTTTGATGACTTTCTCTCTGTTTTCGAGGTTAAGCATTTCAATCTCTGCGCCCACAAGGTCGATATGACTAGGGATGATGTCCAAGCCGTCAATATCGGTGGTATAGATGGCATCGCGAACATCGGCATGGTCGATGATACATTCGTAGAGCGAACAGTCTACTTCACTGATATCGACACCCAAACCGCTTGACGCGTTCGCCTGAGGGTCGGCATCAACTACGAGTACAGTCTTCTCTAATGTGGCCAGCGATGCAGCCAAATTAATCGTGGTGGTAGTCTTGCCGACACCACCTTTTTGATTAGCTAATGCGATTATTTTTCCCATTTTCTTAATCTCTATAATAAAATCAGTGTGCAAAGATACATATTTTATACGAGAAAGACGTGACTTTAAAGTTTTTTTTATTACTTTTGCACCAAAAAGAAAGATATTTTTATGGAAAATAAGAGACCTTTAGTATTAATTTCGAATGATGATGGTTATCATGCAGGGGGAATCAAGACGCTTGTGAGTTTCTTGAAAGACTGGTGCGAGTTGTTGGTTGTGGCTCCAGAGAGTGCTCGCTCAGGTTTTGCTTGCGCTTTTTCTGCCACGGCTCCTTTGCGATTGAAACGTCGTCATAATATGGGTGAAGTGGAAGTGTGGTCGTGCAATGGTACTCCCGTGGATTGTGTGAAATTGGCTCTCGATCAATTGTTGGATGGCCGCAAGCCTGATTTAATCTTGGGCGGTATCAATCATGGTGATAATTCGAGTGTTAACAATCATTACTCGGGCACGATGGGTATTGCCAAGGAAGGGTGCATGAAGTACATTCCGTCCATTGCTTTTAGCAGTTGCAATTACGATGAGGAAGCCGACCTCTCTCCTTTACGAGAAGGAGTTTTGAAAGTGGTGAGAAAGGTTTTGGATGAGGGTCTCCCTAAAGGTACTTGCCTAAATGTCAATTTCCCAGCCACCCCTCCTTTCAAAGGAATGAAGGTGTGTCGTATGACGCAGGGCTCTTGGATTCATGAGGTGGCGAAAGAACGTCATCCTCGTGGCTATGATTACTATTGGATGGTAGGGGAATATCGCAACGATGAGCCTCATGTGGAAGGTACTGACCAATGGGCTTTGGAGAATGGGTACATCTCCATCACACCGACTCGTATAGATGTGACTGATTACGAGTGGCTCAAGGATAATTCAATTTTTTAATATTTTATATTCCTGATGAAGTATTATTTGATAGTGGGAGAAGCGAGTGGCGACTTACATGCCAGTCGATTGATGCAATCTCTGAAAAAAGAGGACGAATTTGCAGAGTTCCGTTTCTTCGGAGGGGACTTGATGGCTGCAGAAGGAGGTACGAGAGTAAAGCATTTCAAGGAACTTGCTTATATGGGATTTGTGCCAGTGCTCTTGCATCTTGGAACCATATTCTCCAATATGAAAATGTGCAAGCAGGACATTTTGCAGTGGAAACCAGACGTGGTGATACTCGTAGATTATCCTGGTTTTAACCTCGGTATCGCTAAATTCTTGAAATCCAAGACGCATATTCCAGCTTATTATTATATTTCTCCTAAGATTTGGGCATGGAAGGAATGGCGTATCAGAAGTATCAAACGGGATGTTGCCGAGATGTTCTCCATCTTGCCATTCGAGGTTCCTTTCTATGAGAAAAAACATAAGTATCCGATACATTATGTAGGAAATCCTACGGTTCAGGAAGTGAAAGATTTTCGTGCTGTATATACGCAGAGCTATGCTGATTTCTGTCTAGAAAATAATCTTGACACACATAAGCCAATACTCGCTCTTTTGGCGGGTAGCAGATTGCAGGAAATCAAAGACAATCTTCCTACGATGATAGAGGTGGCTGAGCGTTTCGAAGATTATCAGATGGTATTGGCGGGCGCTCCATCCATAGAGGATGCTTATTATGAAAAATTTCTGAAAGGGACACCCGTGAAGCTGGTGAAAAACAAGACGTATCCACTCTTGGCTCATTCTACGGTAGCTCTAGTGACGAGTGGGACAGCAACCTTGGAGACAGCACTCTTCGATGTGCCACAGGTGGTTTGTTATGAGACACCTGTGCCTAAGCTCATTCGCTTTGCCTTTAATCACATTATCAAGGTGAAATACATATCATTGGTCAATCTGATTGCCGATAAGGAAATTGTGAAGGAAATGCTGGCAGATCGCTTTACCGTGGATGGCATAGCCAATGAACTGTATTCTATTCTTCCTGGCATGGAGGGTCGAAAGATGATGTTGGCTGCCTATCAAGAGGTGCGCCAACGACTGGGTGACTTGGTGGCTCCTGATAATGCGGCGCATATCATGCACGACTTGTTGTTGAAACGGCGTGAGGAATTGATGCGACTTGCCAAGGAAAGGGCAGAGGCAGAGGCTCGTGCGGCAGCTGAAGCAGCAGAACGGGCTAGATTAAAAGCTGAGCATGAGGCAGAGATTGCTAGACAGAAGGCTGAAGAGCAAATCCGGATTGCAGAAGAACTGGAACGAAAGGCTCAAAATAACGAAATCGGGGAAGCGCAATAGTAGGCGCTCCCCCCCGATTTCGTTATTTTTTGAAAATGTGTAGTCTTAGAACAATTGGATGGTATAGAGGTAAATGACCGCTGCTGGTATTGCCATAAGCGATGAGTCAAAACGGTCGAGCATACCTCCATGTCCAGGGAGAATATTGCCACTGTCCTTAACCCCTAGTGTGCGCTTGAAAAGGCTTTCTACCAAGTCGCCCCATGTTCCGAAGAAAACAACGACAAGCCCTAATCCCAACCAGCCTGCAATACTTAGTGTGTGAGGCGTTTCCCCTTGGTTTGCGATATAGCCAATGATGCCTGCAGCTATCAGTACGAAGATGCCGCCACCGATGCTGCCTTCCCAACTCTTAGCGGGACTGATGCGTGGAAATAGCTTGTGCTTGCCGAAAAGCGAGCCGCTGCAGTAAGCTCCCGTGTCATTGGTCCAGAGAAAAATAAAGATGCTCAGAGGCAAGAGTAGGTCATAGTGTACTTGTCCGTCAAAGCTAGAGTTCTCAAATGCCAATACATTAATCATGGAGAATGGCAGGGCGATGTACATTTGCGAAAGCATGGTGTAAGCCCAGTCGTGGATGGCGTTCTTGTTGCCTGTGTACAACTCACTGATGAAGAGGTATATGATGGTGAGCAAGTAAGGCACGAATACCACGAAGTTGCCAACAATTCCTGTTCGGAAACCTGCTACGGCAAGGAATAGATATACGCCTGCTATGGTGGAGATGAAACGATTTACTGTTACATCTTCTAGTTGGTTTACCAACCCACAATACTCCCAGATGCTGAGAGCGGTGATAAGGGCGAATAGAAACACCATCGCCCTAGGATCTAGGAAACAAGACACCATGCACACTACGAAGAATACGCCTGTGATGGCTCTCACTACTAGATTTTTCTGTTTATCGGTCATGACTGTTGTTTATTTATTGTTGTCATTATTGTCATCTGATGGGGCATCTTTGGATGCTTTCTCATCTTCAGAAGTTTTTGCCTCTTCGTGTGCCTTGATGGCTGCTTGTACTTCTGGCATTTCTTTCACCTTGTCGTCAATCTTAGGTTGTTCGTCCTCCATGATTTCCTGCGAACGGCTTATCCAAGGACGCTTACCAAAGATCTTTTCTACGTCTTCAGCCATGATCACCTCTTTTTGAATCAACAATTCTGCCAATTGGTTATGGCCTTCCTTGTGCTCTATGAGGATGCTCTTGGCACGTGTGTATTGCTCGTTCACCATCTTGAGCACTTCCTCGTCAATCTTGCGAGCGGTAGTCTCGGAATATGGTCGTTGGAAAGAGTATTCCTGATTGTTGTAATAGCAAATGTTTGGCAAGCTCTCGCTCATACCGAGATAAGCAATCATGCCGTATGCACTCTTGGTGGCACGCTCCAAATCATTCATAGCTCCTGAAGAAATATGACCTGTAAACAATTCTTCTGCGGCGCGTCCGCCCATCAGTGAACACATTTCGTCGAGCATCTGTTCCTTGGTGGTGATTTGGCGCTCTTCTGGGAGATACCAAGCTGCTCCTAGGGCTTGTCCACGAGGTACGATGCTAACCTTGATAAGTGGGTTGGCGTATTGGCAGAACCAAGAGATAGTGGCGTGACCTGCCTCATGAAGGGCGATGGAGCGCTTTTCTTCTGCCGTCATCACCTTGGTCTTTTTCTCCAATCCTCCTACGATGCGATCCACGGCATCCAAGAAGTCTTGCTTACATACCATTTTCTTGTCATGGCGGGCTGCGATAAGGGCTGCCTCATTACATACATTGGCGATGTCGGCACCCGAAAATCCTGGGGTTTGGCGAGCCAGAAGGTCAATATCTACAGATTCGTCCACCTTGATTGGAGTCAAATGAACTTGGAAAATGGCCTTACGCTCGTTCAAGTCTGGCAAGTCAACGTGGATTTCACGGTCGAAGCGTCCAGCACGTAGCAAGGCGCTATCAAGCATGTCCACACGGTTGGTTGCCGCGAGGATAATCACACCGCTGTTAGTGCCGAAACCATCCATTTCTGTCAGGAGGGCATTCAACGTGTTTTCACGTTCATCGTTTCCACCCATAGCAGGGTTCTTGCTACGGGCACGACCTACGGCGTCAATCTCATCGATGAAGATGATACAAGGAGCTTTCTCCTTGGCTTGACGGAAGAGGTCGCGTACACGAGAGGCACCCACGCCGACAAACATCTCCACAAAGTCGGAACCGCTCATAGAGAAGAATGGTACGCCAGCTTCGCCTGCAACAGCCTTCGCCAACAATGTCTTACCGGTTCCCGGAGGCCCCACAAGCAACGCACCCTTAGGAATCTTTCCTCCTAAGTCTGTGTATTTCTGAGGATTCTTGAGAAATTCAACGATTTCTTGCACTTCTTGTTTGGCACCTTCCTGTCCGGCAACATCCTTGAAGGTGATGCCCAGGGCATTTCCTTTCTCATACATGCGTGCCTTGCTCTTGCCTACGCTGAAGATGCCACCTCCCATGCCACCTCCCATGCCACTTCCCATTCTTCCTGACATCCACCAGATGAAGATGAAGAAGAAAAGGAGAGGGGCTAGGTTGATCAGCAGACTGAGAAAGTCGTTTGTCTTCTGGTTGTCGTAACTGAAAGCACGTATCTTGCCCTCTTTCACCATTTCGTTGACATATTTGTCCACTTCGTCAATAGAGCCAAATTGCACCTCTACATATGGATTTGGCCCTACGTTCTTGGCGCTCATCTTATAGACATCCCGTATGTTTTTAGGGTTGATGTATATTTTGAGCTTACTTTCAGTCTTGTTGGCTACCACGCTCAGCACATATCCTTTATCTACATATTGTCTGAACTCCGTGTAGCTTGCCTCTTTGGCCGCACTGCCACCGAGTGCATCACCACCTCCCGTCATGAACAGTGTGATCAGTCCGATGAGTATGATGAAATAGAGCCAGTTCATGTTGAACTTTGGCATCTTGGGTTGTTGGTTGTTAAGATTATTACCTTGTTCCATTATTCATTTCTGTTTTATTCTCCTAAAATAAAAGTTAAGGTGTAAAGAACCTTGCTGTTTCTTAATCAAGGTTTGGAATCGAGGTGAGCTTAGCGTCCTCCCAAAGGTGTTCTAGGTCATAGAATGCTCTTACCTCAGGCAAGAAGACATGCACGATGACATCCACGAAGTCCATAGCCACCCATTGGTCGTTGCCGAGTCCTGCCACGTTGACAGGTTTCTCGCCCAGCTTCTTACGGCATTCGTCTCCGATAGACTCAGCGATAGCTTCCACTTGGGTAGGTGAACCTCCTTGGCAGATGATAAAATATTTGGCAATGCTACCATCTATCTCACTTAAGTCGGCAATGACGATGTCCGATCCCTTTTTTTCTTGTATTCCTTCCTTAATTGTCTCTACGAGTTGTTTTGCTGTATTCATTTATTCCTTTCTTGTTTATTTTTAAATCTTATTTTTGGTACAAAGATACGCTAAATACATGAAATATCGCTCAAAATCGCTAAAATTTGAGATTTTTTAGAAAAAAGTGAGGAAAAATTTTGCAGATTACAAAAAATATCGTACCTTTGCATCCGCAAATTTGAAGTCGATACTACTTCAATGTAAGCTTATTGGGATATGGTGTAATGGTAACACTACAGATTCTGGTCCTGTCATTCCTGGTTCGAATCCGGGTATCCCAACATTCAAAGAGCATCTTTCTATTTGAAAGGTGCTCTTTTGCTATTTCAGAGATTATTAGAATATTTATGCATAATAGTTAACATCTATTAGTAATTCTAAGACATGGTACGGAGAGGGTATAGTGTTGGTACGGACCTGGTCTTGCCTTGGTATAGGGAAAAATGGGTGATTTTTAGCTAAAATATGTTCTAATAATTAAAAATAATATAAATAGACGGGTATTTATGCACTTTAAAATGGATAAAAATGTATTCCTAAGATAGATGGAAATGTATTTTTCAGTATTTCGTCTCTTGTATAAAATGAACAAAGCGCATCTGTGTGTAGATGCGCTTTGCTTGTTTGGTTATTTATTTCTCGGCATCGATAGCTTTTATCTTCTGCTTTACAAGTTCCAAGTCGTCTTTCAACTTCTGTACCTTACGATTCATTTCTTCTACAAGGCTATTTCCTTTCTTGCTAGCTGCATTGAGGAAGCCCAGGTTGTTCTCGTAGGTGGTAATCTCGGAACGCAACTGGTCGTAACGACGCAAGAGTCTTCCGCGCTCGTTATCCAAAGCATCAGCACCCTTTTCTGCCACATTCTTGAGATTGTTCTTGAAATTGTCAAGATGGCGCTTGGCATTGCTGACATGAAGTGTTTTGTAAATCTTGTCCAATGCCTCGTGATACTCTTTGTAGATATTGTCTTTCTCTTTGAAAGGCACGTGACCGACTGCATTGTATTGCTCCGTGAGCTTCTGAAGTTGCTGCTGTACGTTGTCGCCAGCATTTTCTAGAAGGGCATTGAGTTGCTTCACAATCTCACGCTTCTTGTCAAGGTTGGCATGTTCTTCGTTGCGGGTACCTGCATTCTGCTTGTTGCGAGCCTCAAAGAACTTATTGCATGCATTGAGGAAATCTTTCCAAAGTTGGTCGCCGAGTTTGTGAGGTACAACGCCAATCTTCTTCCATTCTTTCTGAAGTGCAATGAGCTTGTCGCCCGTTTTCTTCCAGTCTGTACTGTCTGCCAAAGCCTGTGCCTTCTCAACCAAAGCCTTCTTCTTCTCCGCATTCTCTGCATATTGGCTCTTGAGTGTCTTGAAGAACTCTGCCTTCTTGCCGAAGAACTCATCATTGGCAGTACGGAAACGCTCGAAAATCTTGACGTTCATCTTCTGAGGAGCGAATCCGATCTTCTTCCATTCCCCTTGGATGGCAATGACTTCTTTGGTAGCCTTTTCCCATTCGCTGGCTTGCTTGTATTCTTCTTTTCCAATGGCTTCCACCTTCTCGCAGAGAGCTGTCTTTTGGGTGAGGTTCTCCTCCTCCTTAGCGCGCTGGTCTTCGAAGTACTTTTGGTGTTTCTTGTTGATGACTGTGCTGGCAGCCTTGAAACGAGTCCAGATATCTTCGCGCAAATCCTTCGCTACAGGACCAATCTCGCGATATTGCTGATGGAGGTCTTGCAACTGATGGAATGCAGAGATGATGTCTTCTTCCTCGTCCAATTTCTCTGCAGCTTCACAAAGTTTGGTCTTGGCTTCCAGGTTCTTCTTGAAGTCGTATTCGCGAGCCTCGCTGTTTAGCTTCAGCAAATCATAGAATTGTTCTACGTAGAGCTGGTAATTGCGCCAAAGCTCATTTGCCTTGTCGGCAGGAACGGATTTGATTTCTTTCCATTCTTGCTGAAGGTTCTTAAACTCTTGGTATGATTTGTTGGCTTCATCAGGTGATGTCGCCATTGCTTTTATCTTTTCGATAATCTCAAGCTTTTTGGCAAGGTTGACCTGCTTTTCCTCTTCTTGCTCTAGGAAAATCTTAGCTCTCTTTTCCTTGATGATTTGCATTTCGGCCTTGAAAGCTTCCTCCGTATCGTCTGGTAAGAGGATATATTTCTCAGGGTCGCCACCTCCTGCGAGATACTCTTTCATTTGAGCGTCTCTCTCGGCGAGATGAAGTTTGTAGAAAGTTGTCTTCAGGTGGTCGAGCTCTTCCTTGTTGGGTGCCTCGTCACTATGGGCAATTTCTTTTACTCTTTCGAGCACTTCCTGCTTGGTGGCATACACCTTCTTGGCAGGTTCTTCCATGGTTCCCTGTAAAAGGGCGTTTTCTTGAGAGTCCATCATTTCACTTGTTTAGTTTATGATTCGAGTTCTTTGGTTGCTTACCCCTTGCTTTGTGGGGTGTGCTACCACAAAAAGTTATTAATAATGAGTTGCAAACTTAAATAAAAAAATCGAATATCCCTAATGATATTCGATTTTTTAAACTTTTTTTTATATAAAATGTGTCTCTTTCGTTGTGTAACCCACTTTTTCCGACTTTTATAGCAATCGTTTGTAACGAAGGAATCCCCACGACAAGCCTGATACTATGAATGAGATAATCAAGGCAAAGGCAAATCCATATGGACTGTTTTCCAAACCGTTGATGAGGTTCATTCCAAACAAGGAGGAAATCAACGTAGGTAACATCATGACGATACTGATACTTGTCAAGGTACGCATTGTGGTGTTCATGTTGTTGTTGATGATGCTGGAATAAGTGTCCATCGTAGATTCCAAAATGTCGGAATAAATGCTCGTGGTCTCTCTCGCCTGGGTCATCTCAATGTTGACGTCTTCGATGAGGTCGGCATCCAACTCATCCACCTGCAACTTGAATTTCAGCTTCGACAACAAGTTCTCGTTGCCTCGGATGGAAGTGATGAAATAGGTGAGGGAGTCTTGCAGGCGACTCAAGCCTATTAGACTCTCATTGTTGACTCCATGGTCGAGATTTCGCTTGGCTTTCTCAATGAGTGAGTTGATTTGCTTCAATCGTTTCAGATACCATACGGCAGATGAGAGGAAGAGGCGGAAAATCATGTCCACATAGTCGGTGAATCCCTCGCCACGTTTCTGTTGGTAACTTACGAAATCTATCATCATGTTGGTCTCGTAATAGCACACCGTAATCGTGACATCACGTTTGTGAATGATACCCAATGGCACAGTGGTATAAGGAGTACGGCTACGTATTTCCTTGACGTAAGGGATACGGAGAATAATGAGCATCCATCCGTCGTCGTATTCATAACGGGCACGCTCATCGGTATCGCTGATGTCCGAAAGGAAATAATCAGGAATCTTGAATTCTTCTTCCAGCAAACGCTGGTCTTCATCGGTTGGACAAGTTACTTGTATCCAGCAGTTAGGCTCCCATTCGTTGATAGCCTTCAGGTTTTTGTCTATATTCCAGAATGTCTTCATTGTTGCTAATCTCCACAATAAAAAGTTTGGCGATGGAGACTAGCGAAAACAACCTGTAGGGGTGCTGCTAAATCTCCACGCTTACAAATTTTCGTTGTTATTGTCCGCGTGATAATCGTCCATTTTGATTGAATTTAAATTAAACTAGTGCAGAGAATGTAGATACTCTTCTGCCAAATCGTGTGCAAAGGTAACGATTTTAATTGAAACATCGCATAAAAAAGCCGAGAAATTTCTTCCTCGGCTTCTTTTTTTATTCAAATTGTCATATTGGCATAGGAATGCCATTGATGAGAAATGCGTTCGCCTACTTGGTTGGGATTTCTGTGAGCAACTGTTTCATGAGGTTCCAGAAAGGTGCTACGCAACTGATCTGGCAACGCTCGTTGGCAGTGTGAGGACTCAAGAGAGTAGGACCGAATGACACAACGTCGAGGTTAGGGTACTTGCTCAAGATGATGGAGCACTCCAAGCCTGCATGTACTGCCTGAACCTTGCCGTCCACACCATTCTGCTCCTTGTAAATCTTCAATACGTGCTCCAAAATGTCGCTCTTAGGGTTAGGATTCCAACCGCCATAGCTGCCGCTGAACTCTACCTTCATGCCAGCCATGGAGAAGCAACTCTCCATCATGGTAGCTAGGTACATCTTGTATTCCTCATGGCTAGAACGAGCCAAAATCTTGATGCCAGCCTTACCTTCGCCTATTTCGATGATGGCGAGGTTGGAAGAAGTCTCCACGATTTCTGGCATAGATGGAGCCATGCGCAATACGCCATCATGACAAGCGTAGATGGCATCGATGAGGTTGTCTTGGATTTCCTCTGGAACCTCAGTTTTAGGAGTCTCTACATTCTCGGTGAAGAACTCAATCTTCTCTACATCCTCGATGCCCTGGAACTCATCGATGATTTCGTCCTTCCAGTCTGCTACCAAGTCGTTCAGTGCCTCTATGTTTTCTTTTGGCAAAGTCAATACCACTTCAGCCTGGAATGGGATGGCATTACGCATGTTGCCACCTTTCCAAGAAGCCAAGCGAGCATCCAACTCAGAGATGGCCTCACGTACAAAGCGAACCATGCACTTATTGGCGTTGGCACGCCCCTCGTTGATTTCGATACCAGAGTGACCACCCTTCAATCCTTTCAAGGTTACCTTTACGCCTGCATCTTCCTTGTCGGTCTCTACCTCCTTGTAGTCAAGAGTGGCAGTGATATCTATACCGCCAGCACTACCGATAACGAACTCACCCCAAACTTCTGTGTCGAGGTTCAAGAGAATCTCACCGTTCAATTCACCAGCAGGAAGGTCATTGGCACCATACATGCCGGTTTCCTCATCTGCAGTGATAAGTCCCTCTACAGGTCCATGCTGCAAGTCCTTTGCTTCCATCACGGCCATGATGGTGGCTACACCCAGTCCGTCGTCACTACCGAGAGTGGTATGGTTAGCATGTACCCAGTCGCCTTCGATGATGGTCTCGATAGGGTCGGTCTCGAAGTTATGCTTGCTGTCTGGTGATTTCTGAGGAACCATGTCCATGTGGGCCTGCATGATGACACCCTTGCGATTTTCCATGCCTGGAGTAGCAGGTTTGCGCATCACGATGTTGCCTGCAGGGTCCTTGAATGCCTCTACGCCTACTTCCTTAGCCCAGTTGAGCAAGAAAGTCTGAATTTTCTCCAAATGTCCTGAAGGACGTGGAACTTGTGTTAATTTGTCAAAGTTGCGCCAGATTGCTTCTGGCTTCAGATTCTTAATGTCAGCCATAATATTTTTATTTTTTGTGAGTAAATGCTAATGTTATCCAGGCATAGATGCCTAGGAGAACCACTAAGAGGGTTTGTACGGAGTGTACGATGAGTACGAAGAACAATGCGTCATTGGCTTGTATGCCGTAGAGAATGAGCATGGTCTTCACTGCGAAATGCCAAGGACCTGCACCGTTGGGGGTAGGTACGATGACGGCAATGCTCCCCACGATGAATGTTACCAAACCGCACATCACTCCTAGTTGGGAAGTGGACTCGAAGCATTTGAAGGTGAGATAGTAGTGCAAAAAGTAACTCAACCAGATTCCCAGGGTAAAGGCAATGAAGAGTGGGGCGTTCTTGATGCTCTTCAAAGAAATCACTCCTTGCCAAAGTCCACTGAGTGTGGCTTTCACCTTATTGTATATAGATAGCTTCCTGAGCAACACATGCAAGAGAATGAGGACGGCTAGACCACAGATGGCGGTGACGAGATACCCAGTTGCGGTAAACTGGCTGAGGATACTATCCATGCTTGTGCCAGTCTTGGCAAAGAAATTGAGAAATACAGGTATCTGCAGTAAAAACACGACACCTGTAATCAGAAGTACCAGTAGGGAATCGATGGCACGTTCGGTAACTACAGTTCCCAAGGCCTTGGGAAACGAAACTCCATCCCAACGCTTTAGTACGCCACAACGGGCGAATTCACCAATACGGGGTATAACCAAGCTCATGGCATACGACAAGAATATGGAGTTGATGCTAACTCCTGTCCTAGGATGCTCACCTATCGGCTCTAGCGTCTGTTTCCAGCGCCATCCTCGAAACATTTGTGCCAATATGCCAAAGGGGAAAGAGAGTAGCATCCACATCCAGTTCATCTTATGGCACACCACTTCTTCCACCTGCTTGAAGTCAAATCCTCGATACATCCAATAAAGTATGGCTCCACCTAGAATAAGTGAAAATGCCACCTTCAGTATATTGTTTGTTATCTTCTTTATATCCATAATTGATGCAAAGATAACATTTTTATCCTCAATAGCGTAAGGAATGCGTGTTTTTTAGCATAAATAAACGATATTCTATCTTTCTAAGGCTGTAAAAACACTGGAAATGTAGGATGGAAAATCCAAGAGATGATTGATGCATATCAAAAAATAAAAGCAAAAACATGTTTTTTGACATAATTGTTTGCGTACACAGCGGAAAAGTTATACCTTTGCAGTGTCAAAAGGATAAAACAGTAAGTATTAATTTTAAAAGGTAAAAAGATTATGGTAACAGTATTGACTTTGGCCGTAGTAATGATTATGATTGCACAGGCTGTTAATGTGGAGAGCAAACTTTAATCATAAAGTTTCCACCTCCACTCTTTTTTAGAAGAGAAAACTAAGTTTTGAGAGAGATTATAAAGTAGATGCGGGTCTTGGATTCATTTCTGAGGCCCGTTTTTTGTGTGGTTTTGTGAAAAGTTGAAAATTTTATCCCATCTTGTGTAGGTTTCTCGAAAAATAGTAGTATATTTGCAAAATGAACATTAAAAATGTAGCATGAAAGCAGTTAAGCCAAAGAAAAATCTTGGTCAGCATTTTTTGACCGACCTCAATATAGCTAAACGCATCGCTGATACAGTGGATGTGTGTCCCGATTTACCAGTCTTGGAAATAGGACCAGGTATGGGTGTTCTTACCCAATACCTAGTGGAGAAACCTCGTCTAGTCAAAGCCGTGGAAATCGACTCGGAATCCGTAGCTTATTTGCATGAAAATTTCCCTACTCTGAAAGATAATATCATTGGTGAGGACTTCTTGCGAATGGACCTTACCAAGATTTTTGATGGTCAGCAATTTGTCTTGACGGGCAACTATCCATACGATATTTCATCACAGATCTTCTTTAAAATGTTGGATTACAAGGATTTGATACCTTGTTGTACGGGCATGATTCAGCGAGAAGTGGCTTTGCGTATGGCTTCTGAGCCAGGTAATAAAGCGTATGGTATTCTCAGTGTGCTCATTCAGGCATGGTATGATGTGGAATATCTCTTCACGGTAGATGAGGGTGTGTTCAATCCACCGCCAAAGGTGAAGAGTGCAGTCATTCGTATGACTCGTAATGATACTACTGAGTTGGGATGTGATGAAAAACTCTTCAAACGGTTGGTGAAAACAGTGTTCAATCAGCGTCGCAAGATGCTTCGTGTGAGTTTGAAGCAGATGTTCCCAGGAGTCACTCCTCGTGAGGATTTCTATACCACAGACATCATGACTAAACGACCTGAGCAACTTAGTGTCCAACAGTTTGTAGAACTGACCAATTACGTAGGGGAGGAATTGAAAAGATTAGAATTAATAAAAAATGTGTAATTAATAATGCGTGATGATCATCGCATCTTAATTGTGCATTATACATTGTAAATTATAAATAAAAAACGATTATGATAGACGTAAAAGAAACATTGAATGCTGCAAGTGAGCGTATGGAAATGGCTGCTATGTATCTTGCAGAGGAGCTTTCGCATGTACGTGCTGGTAGAGCTAATGTGGCCATTCTTGATGGTGTGCGAGTAAATAGTTATGGTAGTATGGTGCCTCTCAATCAGGTTGCCACTGTCACAACTCCTGATGCACGTACCATTGCCATTCGTCCTTGGGACAAAAAGGCTATCAAAGATATAGAGAAAGCCATCATGGATAGTGGCGTTGGTATCACTCCTGAGAATAACGGTGAGATTGTTCGCTTGGGTATTCCTCAGCCTACAGGTGAGCGCCGTAAGGAATTGGTAAAGCAGTGCAACAAGATTGCGGAGAAAGCTAAGGTTGAAGTGCGCAATGTTCGTCAGGAAATCAAGGAGAAGTTGAAGAAGGCAATCAAGGATGGTCTCTCTGAAGACTTGGAAAAGGATGCGGAGAACGACTTGCAAAAGTTGCACGACAAGTACATCAAGCAGCTCGAAAGTTTGATGGCCGACAAGGAGAAAGAAATCATGACTGTCTAATCATTCTGTCGTAATGAGAGGACTTGTCATCAAAAATACAGGAAGCTGGTACACCGTCAAAACAGACGATGGCCAGCTTATTGAAAGTAAGATAAAGGGTAATTTCCGATTGAAAGGCATCCGCAGCACCAACCCTGTGGCTGTGGGTGATTATGTCGAATTGATAACCAATCAGGAAGGCACTGCCTTTATCTCTTCTATCGAGAATCGCCGTAACTATATCATTCGCAAGTCGCCTAACTTGAGTAAACAGAGTCATATCTTGGCGGCGAATGTGGATCAGGCTTTGCTCGTTGTAACGATAAATTATCCACAGACTTCCACCACATTCATCGATCGCTTCTTGGCGGGTGCTGAGGCTTATCGTGTGCCTGTCATCATCGTTTTCAATAAGAAAGACCTCCTCTCGGAGGATGAGCTTCATTATGAGCAAATGATGCGTACGCTTTATGAGACGGTGGGGTATAAGTGCGTGGAAATTTCGGCTGCGACAGGTGAGGGGGTAGAAGAGTTGCGTTCGCTCATCCAAGACAAGAAGTCTTTGCTCAGTGGCAATAGTGGTGTGGGGAAGTCCACGCTTATCAATCAGTTGATACCCGATGCCGAACAGCGTACTGCAGAAATTAGTGATGCGCATAATAGTGGTATGCACACCACCACTTTTAGTGAGATGATAGAATTGCCAGAAGGGGGATATCTCATTGATACTCCAGGAATAAAGGGTTTTGGTACATTCGATATCGAAAAGGAAGAGTTGACGAGCTATTTCAAGGAGATTTTCCGATTTTCACAAGATTGCAAGTTTTCGGACTGTACTCATACGCATGAACCTGGTTGCGCTGTTATCAAGGCGGTGGAGGACCATTATATTGCGGCTAGCCGATATCAGAGTTATCTCTCCATGCTGGAAGACAAGGACGAGAATAAATACAGGGAAGCATTCTAAGTGAAGAACGAAGAGTGAGAAATTTAATAGAACAAATTCATGAAAGAGCAGAAGGACATTAAGCAACGCATTGAGGAAGGTGAATTTGCGCAGAGTGCTGAGATTAGTGCAAGCTATCTTGACGATGATATCTTGATTATTGATAATGTCAAGGTGTTGCAACATCCTGATCCTGTGAGATTGCAGATGAATATGATAGCCTCTTGCCAGCGGGGAAGTTTGAAGGCTGATATCAATGGCAGGATAGTTGAGGTGGAAAAGGGCGATATATTTATTTGTCCTCCCAATTCGATGCTTGACATTGTTGAGGTGTCGGACGACTTTGCGTGCACAGCGATGTGTGTCAGCAATCACGGCATGCTCAATATTCTTCGTTCTCATATCAGTGTGTGGAATCGTGCCATGTATGTGAGCAAGGTGTCAGTTCTCAAGATGAATGAGGTAGATATGTTGTTCTATGCCAAGTTTACCGACTTGGTGCGCCTCTGCTTGGATCCTGGCTTTAGCGATCGTTCTTCTTGGAAACCATATCGTCGTGAGATTGTGGAGACACTTCTCAAGAGTGCCTTGCTGGCTGTGAGCAACTTGCTCTTGGAGGGATTGCCACAGGAGGCAGCCAACTCGAGTACGAGTGACCTTTTTGACAAGTTCTTGGAGATATTGCAACAGAGTGACATCAAACATCAACCTGTGGAATTCTTTGCCCAGCAACTTTGCATCACCCCAAAATATCTTTCCATCATTTGTAAGCGTCATTCTGGCAAGACAGCCATCGAGTGGATAACAGAATACACGCTTTCAGACATTACGTATTATTTGCGTTCCACAACCAAGTCGGTGAAGGAAATTTCGGGTATTCTCGGTTTTTCTAATACTTCGTTCTTTGGTAAATATGTACGCGAGCATCTTCACATGTCACCTTTGAAGTATCGAGAGAGCTTAAGAAAATGAGGGAGTTTCACAACGAATGAAACTCCCTCATTTTAGTTTTTTATTTCTCTATACGGATGATGTATTCACTCATGAAACTAGCTCCTGGTTGGAGTCTGTTCATTAGGTACTTGTCCTTGAACTCACCTTCATATTCTGCCCAATCGCTCAGTCCGTACCATGGTTCTATGCAGATGAATGGGGCATGTTTACCTGTAGGGTTCCAGATGCCTACGGCTGGAGTCTTGAATTCGAGAGTAACATGTGGTTCGCCTTGCTCATTGAGAAGAGTCACTTCTTTTACTTGACTCTTGTCGAAGATGACGGCATCGTCGGCGAAAGTTTCTTCGCTCACTTCCCAAATGCCCTTGTCTGTCTCTACAACCTCTTTTGCTTGACGATCCAGGCAACCGTTCACGTTGCCGAAAAGACGTACGGGACTCTCATTGTCGAGCTTCAAAGTGGCTTTCATTTCCTCTCCCTTTTTACATCCTGGGACGAGAAAAGCAGGATGCCCACCAATTTGGAAGAAAATTTCTTTGTTGTCGGTATTTTCCACATGCCAGATCACATGAATCTCGTTACCTTCCAAGCGGTAAGAGATGGCAAGATTGAAGTGGTATGGGTATTTTGCAAGTGTCTCTTCATTATCAATAAGGGCGAAGGTGAGACGGTCGGCAGTTTTGCCCACGAGTTTAAACTCAGTGTCACGTGCAAAACCATGGCGTGGGAGCGTGTATTCCTTTCCGTTGATGCGGTAGGTCTCTTTCCACAAGCCACATACGATAGGAAAGAGGATAGGGGAGTGGCGGTTCCAATACTTGTCGTCACCATCCCAAAGGTATTCCTTGCCCTCTGCATTCTTGATGCTCTGTAGTTCAGCTCCGAGAGATGAAATCTCTAGCGTGAGTTGGTCATTCTTGATTTGTTCCATAGTCTTTTTGTTTATGTTTTTAGTAAATCAAATAACAAAGGATTCACAAAACTGTGAATCCTCTATCTTGGTATTCATGTGGAGCTGGAGGGAATCGAACCCTCGTCCGCACAAGGAAACCATACGCTTTCTACACGCTTATTCCAGCCTTGGGTTTTCGAGGTATGACAAGACCTGGACCACCAATCATACCCTTATCCTCTAAAATTTCATCCATCCAGCGAGGCATGTATGGACTATTTCCGATTTTCCTGCACCGCTTTACCAACAAGATTCGGAACTACATCCGTTGAGCGATGTCCCGTTCCAGCACCTTGTGCCGGAATAAAGCTAATCTACTGTACTTCGATTAAGCAGCGAGAGCGTAGTTATTTTCGCCAATTAATTTTTTGTTCACTAAGATTTAGGAGGTAGCCAACGAGCCTCCGCGTGCTTACGTACCATTTCATCTCGCCGTCAAATCCAGTCAACCCCGAAACTAAACGATACATTCCAACAGTCGTCATAGAGCAACTATTGGAATGCAAAGATAAAAGGATTATTTGATATCTCCAAATTTTTCAGAAAAAATATTCACTTTTTGCAAAAATATCACCGAAAAATCGTATATTTGTTGCCAAAACAACTTTAGTCTTAAATATTATAATGTCCCTATGAATATGAAAGATAAGCGTCAAGCATATAGTAAAAGGGTAGTAGTATCGTTAGTATTGTGGCCATTTGGTATCTTTGGCTCAGTTTTTCTTTTGGATACTCCTTTTCAATCATGGATAGACGAAATTTGCCGTTATGGAATGATTCTCACCATCTGGCTGTACCCTTTCTACTTGTTTCCGTTGAAGAGATTCATGCTTTATGCCTCAAAGAGGTTGCAGGCTCCTTGGTTTTATAATCTTATTCCATTGATGCCTGTGGCAATATTTTTCTTGTTCAATTTAATAGGGATAGCGTTAGGCGGTAGCCTCATGCATATCTTATGAATCCTATTGAGCTTGCCCGAATATTTCTGCCAACTTCAGTTCCATGCGTTCAGCGAGGACTGTAGTATAAGCTACTTTTCCCTCAGGATTGATGAGATACATCGTTGGGAGCCAACTGATGTGATAATCTTTGGAAATCTGGGTGTCTTTCCATTTCTTAAACTCGCTATACTGCTCCCAGTCCACCCCGTTGGCTTCGGTATAGCTGTCCAGCTTTGCCTTGTCGGTATCCATCGATACACCAATGAACTTGGCACGGGTGCCGTATTTCTGGTTCATCTTCTTCACGGTAGGAATCTCTCGGCGACAGTCAGGACACCAAGTAGCCCAGAAGTCCAATACGGTCCATACTCCCTTCTTGAGGGCAGGAAAGGCTGGAGCCTCTGTTCCTACTGCCAACAAATCTTTGGCATAAAGTGAATCTGGGTCTTGTGTGGCACTTGTCTTGGTTTGTGCCTGAATGCCCAAGGCAAAGCCTGCGATGAGCAATAAGGATAAAATGGTTCTTTTCATTGTTTTTTATCTTAGATTTTTATTTGGCTGCAAAAGTACAATAAAAAACTGAATATCCATAATAATTAGGGAAAAATCGTTTTTAATTCGAGAAACCGTAGAGATAGTTATAAAAAAAAGCCAAGGTCGGTCTTGAAATGAGACCATTGCCTTGGCTTTGTCATTATTTATTTCTCGTAACGTCTTATTTAACGCTCCACTCGAAGAGGCCGCAAGACTGCTTTTCTGGCTGCTTCAACTCAAGCTTTACAGCCTTTGTCTTGACAGGGGCGAAGTTGACAGTGCAAGCTACACCCTTCTTGGTAGGATAGCCGTCTGCGCCAGTCACTTCTTTCCATGCACCGTTGGCATCCTGATAGTAAATCTTCCAGTAGTCTGGTACCTTACAACCACCCCATGGCTGGTCATCATACCAATATACTGTGCTGCTCTTTATTTCCTTAGCCTCAGGGAAGGTGTAGCTCACCCATTCTGTGGTGTTCTGCTTAGGCCACCAGTGGCAGTAAGGGATAGAACGGTCATTCTCGTCAGCAGGAACAAGACCATCGGTAATACTGCGTTTTGCAGGAACAGGAGAAGAGAATTCTACCTTGGCCTGTGAAGCCAATGTGGCTGGAGCAGAAGGACGAGCGGCTCTTACGTCTTGTGGCAACCAAACCTTCATGTTGCCATTGCCACGATGTGCCCATGCAAAGTAAGGGATGAGCTTGAGACTCTCATCATGAGTGGTCAACTCACCATTCTTGTTGTATGCCAAAGTCTGTGCCTTGGTCTCCAGGGTCTCTATGTTCTGGCTTTGGAAGAGGTGGAGTTTACTCTTCAAGCTGTCAGCGATGAAAGTAGAGTAAGGCATCTTGCCCTCTGCAAACTTAGGCTCCTGGTTGATTAGTGCGCTCATGAGGTCGAAGTTGTTGTCAGGCCATTCTGCGCAATATACAATAGGACCACGCTCGATGCTAATCTGACCACGGTCGGCTTCTACCTTGTTGTTGGCACGAACGGTGCGAACCTCCATGTCGAAGTGTACTCGTACAACGTCGCCCTTCTTCCACTTGCGGGCGATGGTGTAGTAGCCATCCTCGGTCACCTTAGCATCTACCTTCTTGCCATTCACGGTGATGGTGTAGCCAAGACGCTTGCCATCACTATAATAATAGAGGTCGGATGGAACAGGCTGTCCCTTTACCCAACCTGGGATGCGAATCTTCATGCCAAACAGGCCAGCCTTGTTGTCATTCACCTTGATGGCGATGTCACCATTCCATGGATACTGGGTGTCTTGACTCAATGCTACGGTCTTGCCAGCAACCTTCAAGGTTGAGTTGTTGCTGAGGAAGAGGTTCACATATACATTGCGATCCTTCACGGCATATACATAGCCTGGAACGGAAGGCAAGAAGCGACAGATGTTGCTAGGGCAGCAAGCACAGCCAAACCAAGCCTGGCGCTGGTGCTGGCCCATGCTCTCCAATGGGTTAGGGTAGAAGAAACCACCGCCGTCCATGGATACGCCGCTGATAAGGCCGTTGTAGAGTGTACGTTCCAACACATCGAAGTATTTGCTCTCTCCGTGGAGGAGGAAGAGGCGATAGTTGACATACACATTTCCTATGGCAGCACAGGTTTCGGCATAAGCGCTCATGTTAGGCAACTCATAGTTCTTGCCGAATGCCTCGCCATTGTTGGTAGCACCGATACCTCCAGTAATATAGAGTTTCTTGCCTACGATGTTCTCCCAAATACGGTCGATGGCATGGATGTAAGCGGTATCGCCTGTCAAGGCAGCTACGTCAGCCATACCTGCATACATGTAAGCAGCTCTCACTGCATGGCCTACGGCCTCGTCTTGCTCTACCACTGGTTTGTGGCTCTGAGAATACTCTTGCTTGATAGTGGTCTTGCCACGATAGTCGAGGAAGAACTTTGCCTCGTCGAGATACTTCTTGTTACCTGTGACGAGATAGAGCTTGCAAAGTGCCATCTCGGCAATCTGGTGACCTGGAACCACGCAAGCCTGACCAGGATTAGGACCAACTTCCTTCACCACGCAGTCGGCATAACGAATGGCGATGTCAAGGAACTTGCGGCTGCCTGTTGCCTGATAGTGTGCAATGGCACCCTCTACCATGTGACCGAGATTGTAGAGCTCATGGCTCAAGTCCTCTTCCATGCTCCAACGCTTGTCGCCAGCCCAATAGTGAGGCTTTTTAGGGTTCTGTGTGCGAGCGGTGTAGAGATAGCCATCTGGTTCTTGAGCGGCACCAATAATGTTGAGCACGCTGTCGATGTAGGCTTTCAACTTCTTGTCTGGGTAAGTTTGAAGCACATAGCTGGCACCCTCGATAGTCTTGTAAGGGTCGGTGTCATCGAAGCTGTAAGGCATCAACTTGCTTACGTCGTAGCTGTCGCTAGGATGGGCAGCACGCTCAAAGTTCTTGTATCTGCCTTCTGACTCACACTTGCTGAAAGCCAAAGGGATAGTTACTTGGCGAGAAGTCTCAATGCGCTGGCCCCAGAAAGAGTTGTTCCATACTTTCACTGAGGTAAAAGGAACTGGGGTAATAGGATAGCCCGCTGAGTTCTTCGCCTTTTGTACAGAAGCAGCAGAAGCTGGCATCAATGCCAGTGCTGCCAATGCTGTTGTAATGAAAATCTTCTTCATATTAATTTTATTTGTTGTGTTCTTTGAATTATTGAATGTTGAATTCTTCACTCTTTGTTCTTCTATCTTCACTTCTTCGGAATGTACTCATCCCAAAGTTTCAATGAGTGGAGATAGCCTGTGAAAGGCCAAGCCTCTTCTGCATTCTTGCCTAAGAGCATGAACTGCGATGGTTTTACGAGTAACTGGATGTCTTTTTCGCTCACAAGAAGGTCGTTGATATATACACGTTCGATTCTGCCATCGAAGCAGATATACATGTGCTGCCATTTTCCAGCAAGACTCTTCATGTCTTTGTAGCCGGCATCCTCGTACCATCCATAGTGGTTCATCACACCGCAACGTGGTTCTGTGCCATTCACGAGCATCAACTTCTCTAGTTCTTCATGCGAAGAGGTGAAGTCGGCAATGCATTCATTCTCGGCAATTTCTGGATTGAGTACCCAAGCCTCAATGGTGTAAGGAGCATTGTCACGAATGGTGGCAGGCAACATGAAATTGCTGCGATAGCTCTCTTTACCCGTGAAAGCAAAGGCTTTCTTGCCATCTACCATTTTGATGATGGCGGCAGTGTCACTTTGTGTCTCGAACTCACCTTTTAGATGAACATCAAGTGGAGGGCCATTCTTGATGTAAGGTACAGTGTCGCCCACCTGGTAATAATCTGCATTGATGTCAACCACTACTCCGTGTGTGTTGGCATCGGCAACCTCGTTGCGAACGATGTTGCTTTCGGCATCGAAATTCTTCTCTGCCTGTGTCAATATCCAATTGTAGTAGCGCAGGTTGGTGATGGTGAGAGGAGTATTGCCTGCCGCAATCTCCAATTTACCTTCGGTGAGGGTGATATGAGAATCATTCTCGTCGATTTGCTTCCATGTTCCATTCTGATAAGCCATTACGGTAAAGGTGTGTTGACGAACCTTGCCAATCTGTGGCTGAACCATACTGAGTACAGCTCCTGGTTGAAGGGTGATCGCATCCTTTCCTGCGATACGTTCCTTGAGAGCTGTGCCCTGTGTGAGCACGAATTTACCTCCCAGCATACCTTCGTTGTTGCTCCAAGTAGAGCCATTGAAGTCGGCTGCTGTCAAACCGAGCCATTGCTGAGGAGCGGAATCCTCTACGGTGCCATATACCTTGATGTTCCAGATGGCACCACCAAAGCCGTTCTTCTGTCCCCCGGTGTAGGTGAGACGCACATAGCGAGCTTTGACATCACCAAAATCAACCATAGGTGAACCTGCCAAGCGATTTTCTCGCTTGTCGGAGAAGGTTTTCCAATGCTTGGCATCATCAGAAGTCTCGATGATGTATTGATAGAATTGTGTGCCATACTCAAATTGAGTCCACACGCTCTTAATCTTTTCTTTCTTGCCCAAGTCTATCTGAATCCAAGCAGGTCCTGTGGTACGAGGGCGCCAAAGGGTGCCGTTGTTGTCATCTACAGCATACTCAGGGCGGAAATCATTGTCATAATAAGAAGAGGCTGTCACCTTGGCTTGGTAAGCGAGGTTGTGAGCCACTTTCATCTCTGGGCGCAGGTCGAGTCCCTTATGGGTAGGGATGACCTCCTTGATGGTGCCGTCGGCATTGAATTCCAACTTGTCTATAGCCACCTGACGATGGAAACCACGGTTGGAATGTGGATTGTCATGACGGTGATATACGATGTAGTAGTTATCGCCTTCTTTCAGTACACTGTTGTGACCAGGGCCGTGAACAGTACCGTCGGCGTTGGTCTTGAGAATAGTCCCATGATAGGTATAAGGACCGAGTGGACTCTTGGCAGTGGCGTAATCTACACGATAGCTAGCATCTTCACAGTGTTCACAAGAATAGAGAAAATAGTAGATGCCATTTCTCTTGAATACAAATGGGGCCTCGAAGAAATGGGTTACCTCCGTATTAGGAATGAGCTTGGTCTCCGAGAAGGATTTCATGTTAGGATTTAGTTTGCCTGCTCCGCAACCGAAACCTTTGTAGATTCCCCATGTGCCCCAATACATATATACAGAGCCGTCATCATCACGGAATGTTTGTCCATCAAGGGTGATGGCATTCTTGACGAATCTATCTGGCACCAATACTGCTTCGCTTTCGCCCAATACATTCTTCCAAGGTCCGCGAGGAGTCTCACCCACGCCAAGATGGAGCTTGCATGGCTGGCAGTAGAGGTAATAATATTTGTTGTCCGATTCGTTGTACATCACGTCTGGTGCCCATATCCAGTGACTGTCAGGCCAGTTCATTGGCATGAGGGTCCAATTCTTGAAGTCTTTGCTGCACCACAACTGTGCAGGACCAAATCCCGCTCCGCTACCATCGGTGGTGGCATAGATGTAATAGGTGTCGCCAAACTTCTTGATGGTAGGGTCGGCGAAATATCCAGGGAGAATAGGATTGCCTGCCCCCGGAGTGTTATAGGCAACTTGAGCGTCGTTTGGGTTAGACGCATTTTGGGCAGCCCCTACCAAAGGGACTGCCGCTAAAAGTAATGTTACAATAGATTTTTTTTTCTTCATGTCAGTAATCATGTATCTAACTAAAAACTATTTCTTAATCAGTTTGATGACGAAACCACCACCTGAAGCAAGATGTATGTTGAGTTGGGATGCCTTGGTGATGTTGGCATGCTCGATATGATAGTCTTCTGCATCGTGATTTGCATTGATGCCATCCTTGAGAATCTGTGCCTCATAGGTTGCGCCATCTTCCAGGTATGGGAAGGTGAGGGTGAGATCACGCTCATCCCAATTGGTCTGACCGCCTACATACCAGTTCTTGCCGTCTTGGCGGGCTGTTACAATGTACTTGCCCATTTCACCTTGTGGAACGATGGTCTTGTCGAAAACCACAGGCAGAGAAGCGATGTATTTTGTGTATGGCTCGTCAGCCTCGTAATTCGTAGGAGAGTCGGCAAGCATGGTGAATGGACTGTCCTGCACTACATAACAAGCAGCCTGATGGCATCGTGTTCCCATAGAGATAGGCTTGGTATAGATGGCCTTCCAGTCTTGTTTTGTTCCGTTGCGCATAGCTCCTGGGGTGAAATCTACTTGTCCTGCCATCATGCGGATGTATGGGTAGGTTACGTCGTAGAGAGGCATGTCGTTCTTGGCGTCAGTCCAACGACACTCTTCCATACCGAACACACTCTCATAGTTGAGAATGTTAGGGTAGGTGCGGTTCAAGCCTGCTGGTTTGTAGATACCGTGGAGATCGAGCATGAGGTGATGCTTTGCTGTGCAAGCTGCCAATCGCTCTACCATTTCCACTGCAGTCTGGTCGTCGCGATCCATGAAGTCTATCTTGAATCCGAGGATTCCCATGTCTGCGTAGGTCTTGCAGATGGTTTCCAAGTTCTCATCCATCACATTGAATACACTCCAAAGCACGATGCCCACGTTCTTTTTCTTGGCATATTCAATTAACTCTGGCAAGCGGATGGCATCGATAGGCTTGAGGATGCTTCCTGCATTTGAGTCATACCAGCCTTCATCGAGCACGATGTACTCCAATCCATGGTTGGCAGCGAAGTCTATATAATATTTATAGGTGTCGAAGTTGATGCCAGCCTTGAAGTCCACACCTTTAAGGTTCCAGTCGTTCCACCAGTCCCAAGCCACCTTGCCAGGCTTTATCCAAGAGGTGTCGCCTATCTTGTTAGGGCGAGCCAAGGCATATACTAGGTTGTTGGTAGGCATGTCAGTATCCTTTTCGGTGATGGCGAACACACGCCAAGGATAAGTGCGCTTGCCAGTGCTGGTAGCTATATAATCGTAGGTGTCTGCCACATGGGTCATGTGACGCCAACGATAATATTCCATTTTGCTAGGATAAGGGGCAAAGACAGCTTTGAGCTTACTTCCATCAGCTTTTAACCACATGCCAGGATAGCTAACGATGTCACTCTCCAAGATGGTTACCTTGGCTCCATCACGCTGTACGGTGGCTGGCAAGAATGCCAATTTCTGTTCAGCAGTGCCGATGGTTGTCTCGTCATAGACGTTTTGGAAAGCCATGGCGAAAGGCTTCTCTGGGGTGGTGGTATAAGGCAACCATGCCTTCTTGTCCTTGCCAAACTCGTAGTTGGCTGTTTCGTTTTTTATAGTAGTCTTACCTTTCTTGTTGGTATAGAAACGATAAGTTACACCCTCGTCGTAAGCACGAAGAATCACTCCAAAGCCATTCTTCAATTGTAGGTTCAACTCTTGATAAGCGGTAGCGAAACTCTTTTGGCGATAGAACGGTGCATCGATAGTTTCCTTGTGGTTGCTCACCTTGTGGCTAGCCACCTTCGGCTTGCTACCGATGTCCGTACCATCGGCGAGGCTCAAGCCTATCGTCGAGTTATCCATTAACACCTTATTATTTAATGTAAACTTAAGAGAGAGATTGTTGTCTGTATTCAGTTCTGCCACGATTTTGCCGTCAGGTGATTTCACCTGAAAGTTCTCAGCGGAGATTGTTGTTGCCACGCAGAGCAGTGTGGCGAATAAAAATGCTTTTTTCATTGTTTCTAGGTTTTAATTGATGATGGTGCAAATGTAGTGGATTTACATGATAAAGCGTGAAAGAATCGTCCAAAATGCTGAAAAAATCGTCTAAAATAGTAAAATTGGACGATTCTTTCATTGATTTGTAGAAAAGTTTCATGGCTTTTCATATTATTATTGTTATTTTGTGGTCGAAAAATAAAAACATGAGTATCAACAATCAATAACCGAAGATTTATGAATTCAAAGCAATTCTCATTACTCACTTGGGCAGCTTGCTGCTCTATGTTGGCTAACGCTTCTGCGTTTACCAAAGCTGATGCCAAGGATAACAGTGTACAGCATGTAAATAAAATGCCGGTATCCAAAATTGCGGTACCAGACTTCTCTAAGCCTCGCACCATTGCAGAGGTGGCTACTGTGGCAGTGAGTTGTCCACAGGGCACAGCTCCTCGTTTGCCATATTGGGTGTGGGTGACCTATTCTGATGGCTTGTCGGAGTATCGTCAGGTGCGTTGGAGCAATTCTCCATTGGCTGATGAGCAGGTGGAGGCTGATGCACAAAAGCATCCTGTAGGAAGCCAATATGAAGTAGCTGGATATATAATAGGTGATGAGACCACGGAAAGTGGTTATCCTGTTAAGGCTCAAGTGAAGGTGGTAAGTGGTTCTTATGCGACTCCTCAGGCAGAGGTGGCGCACACATTGCCTTTGGGCGATATCACCATCGATGGTGACAACCGTCTTACTTCAAATCGTGATGAGGCACTTCGTGAGATTTGCTCATGGGATGTGACTCAGCAACTCTACAACTATCGTGATACTTACGGGCTCAGCACAGAGGGCTATACTAAGTCGGATGGCTGGGATTCTCCTGATACCAAGTTGAAGGGCCATGGTTCTGGTCACTATATGTCTGCCATCGCTCAGGCTTATGCCATCGCAACCGATCCTCAGCAGAAGGCTATCCTTCGCAAGAACATTACCCGTATGGTGAATGAACTTCGCCAGTGTCAGGAGCGTACCTTCGTATATAATAAGAAGTTGAAGCGCAACTGGGAAGCTCGCGACTTTGCTCCAGAGGCAGAGTTGAAGAATATGAAGGGAACATGGGCTGCATTCGATGAATACAAGAAACATCCAGAATTATATGGATATGGTTATATCAATGCCATTCCTGCTCAGCACTGTGCCCTCATCGAGATGTATCGTGCTTACAATAACTCGGATTGGGTGTGGGCTCCTTACTATTCTGTTCACAAGCAGTTGGCGGGTTTGATAGACATTGCTAACTATTTTGACGACAAGGAAATCTGCGACAAGGCCCTTCTCATAGCTAAGGACATGGGACTTTGGGTATGGAACCGTTTGCACTATCGTACTTACGTGAAGGAAGATGGCACTCAGGACGAGCGTCGTGCCAAACCAGGCAACCGTTATGAGATGTGGGATATGTATATCGCAGGTGAAGTGGGCGGTATGAGTGAGTCGTTGGCTCGCCTTTCTGAGATGGTGTCTGATAAAGACGAGAAGGCTAAGCTCATCGAGGCATCCAACTATTTCGATGCCCCTAAGTTCTTCGACCCATTGTCAAAGAATGTGGATGACATCCGTACACGCCATGCCAACCAGCACATTCCTATGATTATCGGTGCTTTGCGTAGCTATAAGACGAATAAAAACCCTTATTACTTCAATCTTGCAGAGAATTTCTGGACATTGGTACAGGGTAGATATATGTATGCTACAGGTGGCGTGGGCAATGGCGAAATGTTCCGCCAGCCTTACACTCAAATACTTAGCATGGCTACCAACGGTATGCAGGAGGGTGAGACACAGGCAAATCCTGACATCAACGAGACTTGTTGTGCTTACAACCTCCTCAAATTGACCAAGGACTTGAATGCTTACCATCCAGATGATGCTCGTTATATGGATTACTATGAGCGTACTTTGTATAATCAGATTATCGGTTCACTGAATCCAGACAAGTACCAGACTTGCTATCAGTATGCCGTAGGTTTGAACGCTACCAAGCCATTCGGCAATGAGACTCCGCAATCTACTTGTTGTGGTGGTACAGGCTCTGAGAACCATACCAAGTATCAGGAGGCTACTTACTTTGCTTCAGATAATACTTTGTGGGTAGGCCTTTATATGCCAACCACACTTCATTGGAAACAGAAGGGTGTCACTGTTCAGCAAGAATGCCTCTGGCCAGCTCAGCACTCTACCATCAAGATAACCGATGGTGAGGGAGACTTCGCCTTGAAACTACGTGTGCCATATTGGGCTACCCAAGGTTTCTCTATCAAGGTGAATGGTGAGGAAGTAGCTCAGAGCTATCAGCCAAGTTCTTATGTGACACTTGGTAAGAATCATTGGCAGAAGGGGGATGTTATCGAAGTAGATATGCCTTTCACCAAGCACATTGAATATGGTGCAGACAAGCTCTCTAGTGAGGTGGCTAGTTTGGACGGTACTCCTTTGAAGACAGCTTGGGTGGGTACTTTGATGTATGGTCCTCTTGCCATGACGGGTACAGGCGTAAGCAATTGGAAGGATGCAACCCTCAATATCGACTCACGTCTCAGCTCTGTGACAGTGGGAGAGCAGAATGGTGTGATGACAGGTGCAATGGGCAATCTTCTGACACTCAACTTGGGTGGCAAGGAATTCCAGCCAGACTATTATCGCAATGCACACTCTACTCACTATTATCGCATCAACCATGTAAGCGACCCAACCCAGGAGTTGAAACTCACTTTGGCTGCTAAGTTGAAGGGAATGGAGGCATTCAATAAGAAGAACTACACCAAGAAGAGCTACAACAATCTCTTGAAGGTTATCAAGTTGGGCGACAAGCTCAAGGATTCTTCTACTGCTACCGAGATGGAACTTCAAAACACCATGAAGTCTTTGGATGAGGCTGTAAAGGCACTCCAAACTTCTCATCTTGACAAGAGCAGCTTGCAGAACACCATTTCTGAGTTGCAACAGAAGGATGCAGCGCTCTATACGACAGATAGCTACACCATCCTCCAGACCGCTTTGAAGAATGCTCAGCAGATTATGTCAACCAGCGAAAATCAGGTAGAGCTTGATAAGCAGACCTTGGCATTGCAACAGGCTGCAGAAAAGCTGGTTACGATGGCAAGTGTCAATACCACCGAGTTGAAATCTCTCCTCAATATCGCTTTGCAGCGTAAGGCAGACCAGGAAAAATGGAATGCGATGAGCCAGAAGGTGCCAGAGTATGCTCCTTGGGCACCACACGGATTCGAGCGTCTAGGTTGGTATTTGAGCGATGCTCAGGTAGTGGCAGAAAACAAGGATAAGAATTACTCTCAGACCGAAGTGGATGCAGCAGCTGCTGCATTGAACAAGGCTATCAACACCATGCGTCCTGGCAACCTTGCCGAGATGGAAGACTTGCGCCCACTCTCTGCATTGCTTCGCCGCGCAGGAACTCCTGATGCAACTACCAATGCTGCTTTGAAGGAAGCTATCGAATATGGCAAGATGGTGATGAAGTATGTGACCGACGGAAGTGGTACGCACGACATGATCAAGGCTGCTGTGTCTAAGCTTCGCAAAGCTACAGGACAAGAATAAGTTCTAGGTTTTCAGATATATTGTTAATAGGTATTTACAAATATCATCTAAGTTTTTTAAGTTTCATCCGCCTTGCTTCGTGAGAAGCAGGCGGATTTTTTAGAACTTCCTATACCTATTTTATATTATAATAAGCAATCAATCAACTAAACAATATGAAAAGACAAATCTTATTAATCCTTCTGGCGGCATTTACCGTCGTGGCAGGCAAAGCTCAGCAACTGAAAGGTTATGTAGGTGATGACGAGCTTCGTGTACCAGAGTGCAAGATTACCGCTCCTCCTAAGGAGTTGCATCTCGACAAGTTCTATAAGAAATATGTGAATGTCAATGGCATTCCTATCGTCACCTCTTGGCGTGTGCCAGATTCTTGTATTGTGGCAGCCCATCGCACCCTTTATTCCATGACTTGCATGTTGAAGCCTGAGGTGTTGGAAGCGATGAAAAAGCATGGCACTCGTGTGGCTATCATGGCACGTTATGAGGGTGAGACAGATATTCCTGAACACCGTTTCATGGTGAACGACACCTCTGTCAACATGGATGTTCGCGCTCGTGGTATGGAAGGAACGATGGAAGTTCCTGTCACCACTTGTGCTGAGGAGAACATCTTGGCTTATCAGATAGATAAATACCATGCCGAGGATATTCTTATCCATGAGTTTGCTCATTCCATTCATTTGATTGGTCTCTATCAGATAGACCCAACAGTGAATGAAAAACTCGACCGCCTTTTTGCCAATGCCAAGGCACGTGGCATCTATGCCAATACTTATCGTTTGGACAACAGCATGGAGTATTTTGCAGAGGCAGTGCAAGACTGGTTTAATGTGAATGCAGAGTCTCCTCGTGCCGATGGTAAGCACAACTGGATTAATACACGTGAGGAGTTGCAGGCTATGGATCCTGATATGTACAACTTCTTGGCCCAGTATTTTCCTGCAACTCGTCTGCAAATCAGTAAGCATAAGAAGCAAAACATCTATACCTGTGATTATGCAGACCTAGAAGCTGCCAAGCATTTCACTTTCACTGGCAAGCAACAGAAAGTGGAGGAGGGCTATATGCCATTCCGTGGTCATCAGGTGTATTACCGTATCGTAGGAGAACGTCAGCCAGGCAAGGCTCCTATCATCCTTTTGCATGGTGGACCAGGCAGTACCCACAACTATTTCGAGGTGCTCGATCAAATAGCAGAGACAGGTCATCAAGTGATTATGTATGACCAGTTGGGTTGTGGCAAGTCATTTGTGGAAGGTCACCCTGAATTGTGGAAGACTGAGACTTGGGTGGATGAACTCGATGCGCTTCGCAAGCATCTCCATCTCGACCAAGTACATTTGCTCGGTCAGTCATGGGGCGGTATGTTGGCTTTGGCATACGTACATGAGCGCAAGCCACATGGTGTTCGCACCTTGATACTCTCTAGCACCAACCCTTCTGCCTCCATGTGGGTGGAAGAACAACATCGCTTGGTGAAGTTCTTGCCTGAGAAAGAGCAGAAGGCAATAGCCAAGGCTGAGGCTACAGGCAATTTCCAAGACAAGGCATACCAGAAAGCCATCGCTCATTATATGGAATTGCATTGTGCGGGTGCAGTCACCGAGGATTCTCCTGAGTGTTTGCGTCGCCCTAAGAAGGCAGGTACCTTATCTTATATATACGGTTGGGGACCAAACGAGTTGAATGCCACAGGCGACTTAAAGGATTTCGAGTACTTGGAAAAAATGAAGGACATCGATATTCCTACCCTCGTCATCAATGGTACCGACGATCTTTGCACGCCAGCCATTGCCAAGGCTATGCACGATGCGCTTCCTAACTCAAAGTGGGAGATGTTTATCGGCTGTCGCCACATGCCATTCGTAGAAGACCATGACCATTATTGCAAGGTTTTGGCAGAATGGTTGATGACACATAAGTAATATTTATACCTAAAAATAGTAAAAGAAAGTACGGCCTCGTGTCGTACTTTTTTCATTTTGTTATTGGCTTCTACGGCAGGTGTCTTGCCAGTCGAAGCAAAACTTACCCCCCATCTAGTTCGTTAACAGTTAATGCTGTTCAGCAGAGCGTGACCATGAAGGGTACCGTGTCTGACATGAACGGTGAGCCAATCATCGGTGCTTCTGTTACGGAACTCGGCACGAAGAATGCCACCGTTACCGACTTGGACGGTAACTTTACGTTGAAGTTGAAAAACTCCAATTCTAAAGTAGTAGTTTCCTATATAGGTTTTCAGAATGTAACACTCAATGCGAAAAACGGAACCGTAAACGTAAAACTTCACGAAGACAACAAGACGCTTGACGAACTCATCGTGGTAGGTTACGGTACACAGAAGAAGGCAACCTTGACAGGTTCTGTTTCTCAGGTATCAGGTGAGGACTTGCAGAAAGTAGCTGCCACTAACGTTGCCAATACTTTGGCAGGTAAGACAGCCGGTATCATTGCCAACAACCGTAGTGGTGAGCCAGGTGAAGACGTGGCTTCCATCTTGATTCGTGGTAAGGGTACCTTGGGCGACACTTCTCCATTGATCGTTGTGGATGGTGTGGCAGGTCGTAGCTTCAGCCGTTTGAATCCAGACGACATCGAAAGTATCTCTGTATTGAAGGATGCTTCTGCTGCCATCATGGTATCCAGTGCACCTGGTTCTAACAATTCTAAGAACTTGATTTTCAATGCCAAGCCAAAGTTGCATATCGATCTCGACTTGATTACCAAGGGTCTTTATGTGGAAACATACGCAGGTTTGGACTACACCCAGCAGAGAGGTAAGCAGATTAATCAGCCTTACGACCTCTATTATTATGACAACGCTACTGGCGAATATCAGAACAAGCGTGAGAGTACAGGTAAGATTAGTTTGAACGACTGGAGTTCTTACTACTATACCATTACAATGAATGCTCGTTTGGGCTATAACCGTACTTTTGCAGAGAAGCATAAGGTGGGTGCGTTCGTGGCTTATGAGCAAAGTAAATATAAGTATCACACTTTGAGTGCTTATCGTACCAACTTCCTTTCTAATAAGTTGATGGACATCTTTGCTGGTAGTGATGTTCCAGCAGACAAGGACAACGGTGGTTACTCAGACTTGACCACTCGTATGAACTACTTCGGGCGTGTGAACTATTCTTATATGGATAAGTATCTCTTGGAGGCTACTCTCCGTGTGGATGGTTCCATGAACTTTGCGCCAGGTCATCGTTGGGGTACCTTCCCTTCTTTCTCAGCAGGTTGGGTTATGTCTGACGAGGCATTCTTCAAGCCATTGAAGAGCGTGGTAGATTTCTTCAAGCTCCGTGCTTCTTGGGGTCAGATGGGTAATGATAATATCTCTAAGTATCAGTACCTCTCTACTTATCAGTTCACCGATACAGGTGCTTACTTCGGAGCAGGCGAGAATGGTTCCATCAACAAGGGATTCTATCTGACTAGAACAGCTAACCCATTGGTAACATGGGAAACAGCTAACTCTCTCAACCTCGGTTTCAGCTCAACTTTCTTCAACAATAAGTTGTCGTTGGATTTCGATTGGAGCGTAACAGGTAACTTCACTTACGCAGAGAATAAGGTGAAATACATGGATGAGGCTGCTACCACTCCAGAATGGCAGCGTACAACCAACCATCCTATTGATGGTCTTGTACTTTATCATGCTTTGGGTATCTATCAGACTCAGGAGCAGGTTGACAACTCTCCACACTTGGATAATGCCAAGCCAGGTGACTTGATCTATCAGGATACCAATGGTGATGGTAAGATTACATGGGATGATGCTATCCGTATCAATAAGTCGGCTACTCCTAAGATTCTCTACGGTTTGACATTGAATGGAAGTTGGAAGGGCATCGACCTCAACATCTTCTTTCAGGGACAGGCACAGGCTGTGCAGTTGGTTCAGCCAACCATGAACATGTTGACCGACTTCTATGAGGGTCGTTGGCGTGCAGACAACACAGCTGAGGAGAATCTCAAGGCTCGTTGGCCTAAGGCATTCATCAAGCAGACCTATGGTGATACTTGGAATGGTGAGGCTCCTGCAGGTGCACACTATTGGTTGCCAGTGCCTCGTTATGAGATGCGCCGTTCTGAATTGATTGATGGTGCTCCTTACGAATAAAGATAACTAAAAAATAAGAGGTGATGCCTTATATAATATAATAAGGTGTCACCTCAATGAAAAACAACAAAAAAACAGAAATGAAAAATGAAAAAGACTAAGTTTTTTCTAGGTGCCATGGCTCTCTTCTTGGGAATGACCTCTTGTACCGACTATACAGAACACGACTTGTACAATCCTACTTATCCTACACCTGATGGAAAGTCATTGTATCGTCCAAAGGATTTCTCTGGACAAGATTGGAGTACGGAGAATTTCGACTATAGCTACCAGCGTGCTGCTTATACCGACAACCTTGCCATTTTCTGGCAGAAAGGATTCGGCAATGACTTGTCTTCTCCTCCTTCACTCGAAGGTACCGACATGAGCGTGGACTTGGAAAACCTGAAGACTCAGTTGGAGAAGTTCTATTCATTCTACCGTGATGACTTAGGCTTCCACATGGACAATTCCAAGGCAGACAAGTATCGCATGATGGTGATGCTTCAATACTCTTTGGAAGGCACTGCTTACGGTGGTGCTTACGACAATACCATCGGTGCATTTTGGGCAGCTCCTAATCGATTGAAGGACCAGAAGCTGAACACCGTGGCTCATGAATTGGGACACAGTTTCCAGCTTCAGATGCAGGCTGATGGTGCTCATGGATTCGACAACCAGTTTGGTGGCATCTATGAGATGACCTCCCAATGGATGCTTTGGCAGATTAATCCTAACTGGATAGATGAGGAAACCTACCACTGGGATGCTTTCAAGGAATATACCTATAAGGCATTCTTGCATGAGGAAAATATCTATCGTTCACCATACGTATTGGAGTATTGGAGCCAAAAGCATGGTAAGAAGATTATGGCGGAATTGTGGAAGGCTGCTGGTGAATGGCAAGACCCTGTGCAGGTGTATCAGCAGGTTACAGGTATCAGCCAAGACCAGTTTGTGGATGAGATGTATGATTGCTATGCTCGCTTGGTCAACTTCGACTTCGACCGTGTGCGCGACATCACTCGCAAATATGCCAACTCTTTCCCAAGTGCCATCCCTTATATGAATGAGATAGGCGACGGATGGTATCAGGTAGATCCAAGCCACTGTCCTGAAAACTATGGCTTCAATGCCTTGAAACTAGAAGTTCCTGCTGCAGGAGCTACCGTGTCTGTGGATTTCAACAATATCATGGGCAATCCAGACTATACTTGCGAATGGTGGTGGTGTGGTAACTATCGTGTAGGTTTCGTAGGCGTAACAGAGTCTGGCAAGTCTATCTACGGTGAGGTAGGCAAGGCTGATTACGACAATCGTGAGGCTACCGTTTCTTTCACTGCTCCTGAGGGCGAGAAGTTGGCTCACTTGTGGCTCGTTGTCACAGCGGGTCCTAAGGATGGACATTGGACTTTGTCACAGCAACCATTGGCACAGTGGCCTTATCAGGTGAAATTTAATGGAACAAAGTTGATTTAATTTTAGGTGTAATATTTTGAAGGTTAAATTCTTTTTGGCAGCATCGTTGGCGATAGCTACGGTGCTGCCTTCACAGGCTCAAATGTTCTTTGGTAAGCCAAAGGTAGTTTCTGATTCTGCTTACATCGCACAAGCCCAGACTCCTCCTATGGGGTGGAACTCTTGGAATAAGTTTGGCTGCAATGTCAGTGAAAAACTGATTATGGAGATGGCAGACAAGATGGTGGAGACGGGCATGAAAGATGCCGGCTATGAATATATTGTCATCGACGACTGTTGGCAAGTGGAGCGTGACTCACTCGGTTTCATCGTCCCTGATCCTGATCGTTTCCCTCATGGCATGAAATATCTGGCAGACTATGTACACAGCAAAGGTTTGAAGTTCGGTCTTTATTCTTGTGCGGGCAGTTACACTTGTCAAGGTCGTCCTGGCAGTCGTGGTCATCAGTTCCAAGATGCCTTGATGTATGCCAAGTGGGGTGTGGATTACTTGAAGTATGACTGGTGCTCCGACGAAGGTCAGAATGCACAGGCTGCTTATGCCACGATGAGTGATGCCATCAAGGAGTCGGGCCGTCCTATCGTGCTGAGTATTTGTGAGTGGGGTGAGAACCAACCTTGGAAATGGGGCAAGGGTATTGGTCATCTTTGGCGTGTCACTGCTGATATCCGTGACTGCTATCAGTGCTTGTTCGATTGGGGTGGAGTAGGAGTGTTGAATGTCATCGACAAGATGGCTGACCTCTATCCTTACGCTGGTCCAGGACATTGGAATGATGCCGAGATGCTCGAAGTGGGCAATGGCGGTATGACCAAGGACGAATACATCA
>CAVKNU010000004.1:0-44368 GCA_963657465.1 Lachnospiraceae bacterium | reverse complement strand
ATGGCATCAACTATAACAAATGGAGAATTTGCAAGGATGCCATCAAGAAAGGTGAAGAGTTGAACCTTCCTGTCTATAAATTCTTGGAAGGTCCGCTTATTGAACGATTTGGGCATGAATGGTATGCTGAATTATGCTCTGTTGCAGACCAACTTCTAAATTCTTAAAGACAGCTGGTGTGAAATTTATTTTCTTTTTGAAAATGCGACAAAATGTGCTAGGCGAATTATATCCCATTTTTTGCGATATTTCTTTTATTGATTTATCGGACTCTATCAACAAAATCATGGCTCGGTAAAGTCTTTTTTGTGCGAGATATGTTGAAGGATGAAGCTTGTAATACTTGTAAAAACAAGCACTGGCATAGCTTTCTTTTTCTTTGAGTTGCTGGCAGCACCATTTTATATTTATATTTTTGTGATATTTTGTGTCAATAATCTCTTTAAAAGCATTTGCCGTTTGCTCATGTCTTTTATCTAAAGAATTAGGCTTTGCATAGAAAGTTGGCTTAGATTTTAATATGAATTCATTGAACATGATGGTAATCAACAATGTTAGCGTTTTTGTACTATATCTTTCTTTCTTCTTGAAAAATCTAATGCCCAATCTGAAATGGTCAATTAAGAAAGAACTATCTTCTTGGTCTAAGCTGATAATGGCTTTACTGCAAAGAATTCTACGAAGCTCAAAAAAATGTAGGTATTGATAGGGTAGTTGGGGAATTATTTGAGATGACACAAGAAGAGCCATTCCTTCAAAATCACAAAAGGTTTTCTTACAAGCAAAAACTTGGTTAAGATAAAGGACAACGAGATCTCCTTTTCGTGCAGTTAAAATTTGATTATCCCAATAAAAGGAAATGCCACCTTTTTGACAATAAATGGCAACGAGACAATTTATGATACTTTTATTGGGAGGAAAAAAGTCTCCCGTAATATGGTTAAGAAAAATAATTTCTTCTGTAGCGTAACTTGTCTCTTGGGGACTGTCTTTTACTTGTAGAGCAGATATGTAGGTGTCAAGGTTGTTAGGTTTAGTGTAATTCATATCGTTTTTGTTATTTAGGTATTTCTAGTCCTTCTGCAAAGACTATCCAACTTGGTTTAAAATCTAATCCATTAATAATATAATTACTTCTGGTGATGAAATTAAAACGTCGGAAAGCTTGCTCATCCATCTCTCCTGTGCAGGTATAGGTTAACCCGCTGATATGGAGATGATTTCCTCTTTTGGCATTTCTGATAGTTAGTCGAATGGTTCCATAGAAGGGACGTCCAAAATCTATATGATAGCCCAAAGAATCGATGCGTGTACTAACAGGGCGCAGAATCTTACTTATAAGATAAGGCTTGAAGGAGGAGGGTAGTTGGATATTTTCTATGGGTGAGTCCATATAGAGGGGATATCCTGTTGGATGTTGCCATGCCTTGGAGGGTGAGAAGCTAAATGTTCTCCAGTCTTGGGGGAAGTGCGTGGCATCGAAACATTCTCGGTCTTCCGAAACGCTGTTGCCCGAAAGCTTTTTGCATAGCCATTTACCATCTGCTTTATGATAAAAAGACTTACCGTCGGCATCTGTTCCATAATATTCCAATGACAATTGCTTGCCTAAAGTGGAAACTTCTGATGGGGCATACCAAACGGCAATCGTATTCTTTGTTGATTTTAGAAAACGAGTGATGTCAAAGGTGTAAAACTGGAGTGTTTCCTTTCCTTTTCCTATAAGTAGAATGTCTCTGGATACATTACGCTCATTAATATATACTCTGATATGCCCTGTGCTAGCCAATGTGACGTAGGCTTGTAGGGGGCGTTGCTTGCTTGTATAAGTATGTTTGAAAATTACTTCTGAGGAGTCATTGGGTAATGGGTCTGATATCCAATGGCAACCAAACTCCTGTCCGTTGGAGTTCGGTTGCCAAGCAAGAAGTAAAGATAAAATAATGAGAAGTCTTATCATTACTTTATAGTTTTTGATTTTCCTTTAGGAATGGTTAATACTTTCTTTTTCCCATTGTAATGGACTGTGATTTTGCCACCATTGAGGCTGGTAATCTTGGCTTTGGTAACTTGATGGTTGGCCCAAGTGAGGTCCACTTCATAGTTGCCACGTGCTTTGATTCCCTTTATGCTTCCTGTAGCCCATTCTTTTGGAAGGGCAGGAAGTAGCTCTATGTCTTCTCCATCGCTTTGCATGAGCATTTCGCAGATGCCAGCTGTTCCACCAAAGTTGCCGTCGATCTGGAATGGTGGATGGGCATCAAAGAGATTAGGGTAGGTGCCTCCTGAGTGGTGCTTCTTGTCCTTGTAAATTTCAGGGCTCACATAAGTCAATAATTTGCGTAGAATCTGATATGCTTTGTCTGCACGATGCAGACGCGCCCATAGGTTGATGCGCCAACCTGTACTCCAACCCGTGGAATTGTCTCCTTTTATTTCAAGGGTTTTGCTTGCTGCAGTTGCCAATTCTGGTGTCTTGTCCAAGGAGATCTGATGGAAAGGATATAATCCCAATAGGTGGGATTGATGGCGATGATGCCAATCTTGGTCATCCCAATCGTGATACCATTCCAGAAGGTTTCCTCGTTTACCAATATGGTAAGGACGTAAATGGTCCAAAGCGTTTTGTAATTGCAGCTGATAGTCTTTGTCTAGATTTAAGACTTCCGCTCCTTTCTTGGTGTTTTTGAAGAGCTCTCTGATGATGGCAAGGTCTGCTGTTCCTCCATAGAAAGAACTTCCTCGATATCCCTTATCGGTAATATAGTCTGCTTCAGGTGAAGTGCATGGGGCTGTGATAAGTTCTCCAGGATGATGTGGATCTTCTATGAGCCAATCAAGCATGAAATCGGAAGCCCCTTTCATAAGGGGATAGGCCACGTTCTTGAGGTATTCTGTATCTCGCGTGTAGTCGTAATGATCCCAGAGTGTTTGGACCAGCCAAGCTCCTCCCATAGCCCAATTGCTCCATTGAGGACTTTCATTGCCTGTTCCCACAGGATTGGACATAGCCCAAGCGTCTGTGTTGTGCCCGGTGCACCAACCTTTGGTGATGCCATAGAAGTTCTGGGCATTATGGCGTCCAGTCTTGGATAGTGCTTTGAGAAGTCCATCCATAGGCATTACTAACTCAGGGAGGTTGGTTGTCTCTGCTGGCCAGTAATTCTCTTCGAGGTTGATGTTGACTGTGTAGTTGCCACGCCAAGGTGAATGTAATGCTGGAGCCCAAAGGCCTTGCAAGTTGGCAGGGATGCCTGGGGTGCGGGAACAACTAATCAATAGGTATCTTCCATATTGAAAATAAAGTCTCTCTAAATAGGCGTTCTGCTCATTTCTGTCACTATAGGCAAGTAATTGCTGATCGGTACTCCTAGTTTTGTCAAACTGTGCCCCAGCAAGTTCCAACTGCACTCTGTCAAATAAAGCTTTATAGTCTTTTATATGGCGCTCACGCAACTCGGAATACTTGTAGTTAGCGAGATGCCATGCGTCGTCAGTGGCATTCTCTATATAAGGTGCGCCTTCTTTGACTGGGTGCTTGTCAAAGCCATTGTAACTACTTTCGTTGACAAGGTAAATCACAGCTTCTGTGACACCTTGTAGATGAAGTGTAGAGTCACTGGCAGTGATGCTTCCATCAGTATGCCTTGCTTGTAGAATGGAACAAAAATGAGTGCTGTTCTCTGCGTCTCCTAGCACATGTCCCGTCATAGTTATTTGTTGCTGAGAGGCTTTTGCCTGATGAGGGATAAGTGAAGTGAGGGATATGTCACAATTGATTTTCCCCCTTTGAGATGCACTTAGCTTGATAGCAATCATTTTGTCTGGATGAGATGCAAAATATTCTCTCTCGTACTTGATCCCATCACGTACATAGCTCAGTGTGGCAATCGAACTGTCTAGGTTCAATTGTCTATAATATTGAGATATAGTTCCTTGATTGTAATCTTTGATAAACAAGATGCCTAATGGTTGATAGTACTCGGAGTTGTGACCTTGTACATAGTGTTGCAAGGAGTCGGCTGTCTTGTAATCTTCTTGGAAAAGTGCTTCTCTAATTTTGGGTATCCATTTGGATGCACCTTTCCCTTCATTCGGATTGACGGGCGTGCCAGTCCACAGAGTGATATCGTTTAGATAAATCGAATCTTGGTTGGCTCCACCATAGATTAACGCTCCGAGTTTGCCATTTCCAATAGGAAGTGCTTCTTCAAAGGCAATAGCTGGTTGTTTGTACCACATGATATGCGGCAACGTCTCGGCTGAAGCAACCATGCTGAGAAATAGCAAATTAAGTAGGACGAAAACTTTTCTCATGGCGATGTTTTTTAAATGATAAAATGAAGGGCGGATGTAAAAGCCCGCCCCTCTTAAATTTATTATTGTCTTATGCATCAATATTTGCATAAGTCGCATTCTGTTCGATAAATTCTCTACGAGGTTCCACGTCATCACCCATGAGCATGGAGAATATTTCATCAGCTTGTGCTGCATTCTCAATCGTTACTTGCTTGAGCAAGCGAGTTGCGGGATCCATAGTCGTTTCCCAAAGCTGCTCTGGGTTCATCTCGCCCAAACCTTTGTATCGCTGAGTATGGATGTTCTTGTCTTCTTGTCCTTCTCCATACTTGTCGAGGAAGGCTTGACGTTGCTGCTCTGTATAGCAATACTCACTCACTTTATTCTTGAACGAACATTTGTAGAGTGGTGGAGTAGCAATGTAGAGATGTCCTTCTTCGATAACCTTTGGCATGAATCGGTAGAACAAAGTCATAATCAAAGTGTCGATGTGTGAGCCATCGACGTCGGCATCGGTCATGATGATAATCTTGTCATAACGTAGCTTCTCTGTGTTGGCTTCTTTGCTGTCCTCGCTATCAACACCAAAGCGTACGCCGATACTCTGAATGATGTTCATGACAGACTCTGCCTCAAAAACTTTGTGCCATTGCACCTTCTCTACATTCAAAATCTTACCACGTAATGGGAGTATGGCTTGGTGAAAGCGGTCACGTCCTTGTTTGGCGGAACCACCAGCGGAATCACCCTCGACAAGGAAGATTTCACATTCCTTAGGATCCTTGATGGAACAATCTGCCAATTTGCCAGGAAGTCCACCTCCGCTCATGAAGTTCTTGCGTTGTACGCTTTCACGTGCTTTGCGGGCTGCTATACGAGCTGTAGCTGCCAAAACAACCTTTTCACAAATGCGTTTTGCCTCGTCAGGATGTTCTTCCAAATAATCGGACAAAGCCTCATTGACAGCTTGCTGAACGGCTCCCTGTACTTCGCTGTTGCCCAATTTTGTCTTGGTCTGTCCCTCAAACTGTGGCTCTGCTACCTTGATGGAGATAACTGCCGTGAGACCTTCACGGAAATCTTCTGGCGCAATTTCTACCTTAGCCTTTTCTATCTGTTTAGAGATGGTGGGGTCATTTTCGGCGTATGCTTTCAATGTGCGGGTCAATGCCATACGGAAACCTGTGAGGTGTGTACCGCCCTCTATAGTATTGATGTTGTTTACGTAAGAGTGGATGTTCTCCGTGTAATCAGTATTATACATGATGGCAATCTCAATAGGAATGCCTTGCTTCTCTGTCTTGAGATAGATGACGTCATCAAACAAGTGAGTGCGATGGCGATCTACGTAGCGAACAAATTCTTTCAAACCATCTTTGGCATGAAAAACTTCTTGTTTGGTCTTGCCTTCCTCGTCAGGACGAAGATCGGTCAAAGTAATCTTGATGCCTGCATTGAGGAATGCCAATTCGCGCATACGGCTAGCGATGATGTCCCATTTATAGACGGTATGGGTGAATATCGTTGGGTCTGGCCAGAATTGCTGGCGTGTACCACGTTTGGTTGTCTCACCTACTACCTTGACAGGGTAGAGAGGCTTGCCTTTTTCGTATTCTTGCTGATAAATCTTACCGCCACGGAATACTTGGGAAAGCATGTGGGTAGAGAGTGCGTTCACACAACTTACACCCACGCCATGCAAACCACCTGACACTTTGTAGGAACCTTTGTCAAACTTACCGCCTGCGTGGAGTACAGTCATGACGACTTCGAGAGCTGACTTGTGTAGCTTCTCGTGCATGTCAACAGGGATACCACGACCATTGTCTTCTACGGTGATGGAATTGTCTTGGTTGATGGTGACTTCAATGTCTGTACAATAGCCAGCCATTGCCTCATCGATGGAGTTGTCAACGGTTTCATTCACCAAGTGATGAAGTCCTTTTTCTGATATGTCACCGATGTACATCGCAGGACGTTTGCGAACAGCTTCCAAGCCTTCAAGCACTTGGATGTTGCTTGCAGAATAATTATTTGTGTTGTTTTGATTTTCTGCCATTTCTTGTTTAGTATTATTACCGTGCAAAGGTAATAAAAAAACATGAGAAAATCGCTAAAAACGTTGTGAAAAAACAAAAAAGCAAGCAATTAAGTGTTGTTTTATACGCAAATAAGGCTGTAGTTTCCTAAGAAACTGCAGCCTTATATATTTTTAATGCTTGCAACTAGTAGAATTAGCCCAACTTAGCAATGTGCTTTGTGAGACCAGACTTCAAGTTTGCTGCCTTGTTGTCATGAATAACGTTGATCTTAGCCAACTTGTCTAAAAGTTTCTGAACAGTAGGGTAGAGCTTTGCAGCCTCTTCCTTGTCAGACATGTTGCGCAATTTGCGAACGGCATTGCGCATGGTCTTTGCATAGTACTTGTTATGCAAAGCCTTCTTCTTGTCCTGACGGATTCTCTTAATTGATGATTTGTGATTTGCCATCTCTATGTTATTATTTTTATTTCTTGTAAAATATGTTTGTAGTCCCTAGCAGAGTCGAACTGCTCTTTAGAGAATGAAAATCTCTCGTCCTAACCGATAGACGAAGGGACCATCGCTGTTTTGCGGGTGCAAAGTTAATACATTTATTTTGTTCCCACAAATTTTTTCGACTTTTTTTTCTGAAAATGCTTGTTTTTTTGTATTTTTGTCCCAGTTTTCATAAAAAAGGCATTTATGTTAGTAAAAACAAAGGCAATTGTTTTGCATTCAGTAAAATATAGTGAGTCTCAGTTGATCGTGGATTTTTTTACGGAGCAATTGGGAAGATTATCTTTTATGTTGCGTATGTCTAAAACTTCCAAAGGTAAGATGAAAAGACAGTATTTTCAGCCCTTGGCGTTGTTGAACATAGAGTTCGATTATCATCCGACTCTGTCTCTTCAGCGTTTGAGGGAAGTGGATGTTTCTGAACACTTTTTCGATATCCCATTTTCTCCTTTTAAAATGTCAATTTCCATGTTCTTGTCGGAAGTGCTGTTTCATGCCACTCGTAATGAACAAAAGAATGATGCGTTGTTTCTTTTCTTATGGAATAGCATACAATGGCTAGATGGTGCTTTGGGTAATTATGCAAATTTTCATATCGTTTTTATGATTCGTTTGGCACTTTTCTTGGGATTTGCTCCAAATGTTGCAAAAGAAGATGGTGAAAATGTCTTTGACTTGCAAGAAGGACGTTTTGTGCCATTTGTTCCTTCTCATGCTAATTATTTGAGTCAAGAGGATTCTCTACGCATCAAGAACTTATTGAGGTTGCATTATGAAACAATGCACCTCTACACCATGTCTCGAATGGAAAGAAACAAATGTGTAGAGGTGATCTTAAAATATTATAAGTTACATGTACCCAACTTTCCTGAATTGAAAAGCTTTTCTGTATTACAGGCTCTTTTTGTTTAGTGTGGGTGTTGTGTCAGATTAGGCAAAACTAATGACACCTTGTACTTGGTTAGAGTCTTCTTTGCTTTCTGTGGAGTCATTGTTGTTGCCAGAGGCGAGATTTCGAATTTCTTCTAGTGCCTGACGAGTACGTTTGAATGTTGGCGTATTTTCCACTTGCAAGATGACATCTTCGTTATCCAAGTCCTCTGCTCTGAACAAGAAGATGTGTGGATGGCGCTTGTATTGGGTTGTATTGCCGTCGTTGCCGTAATAGCGCTTTCTTCTTTCTTCGTTCTCGGCTCTTTTCTCTTCTTCTTCTGCTAGGCGGCGAGATTCTTCCTCGGTATGTTTCTTGAGATGTCGGTTCATGCCTTCTACATCCTCCAAACCAAAGCCGGTAGCAAGAACGGTGACTTTCACACGACTGCCCAATTCTGGGTCGATGGCAAGTCCCCATTTCAACTCGAAGTCGTCTCCAAATTTCTCCATGAAGTTGTTGACATCATTCATTTCGTCCATAGTCAATCCTGGATTGTCCTTCTTTTCACTTGCAAAAGCGATGCTAAGAAGAATCTTTTTAGAATTGAATACATCATTGTCGTTGAGCAATGGAGAATTCAATGCGTCATCAATGGCTTTCTTCACACGACCTTCACCCTCGCCATAGCCTGTACTCATGATGGCAACGCCACCATCCTTCAGTACGGTCTTGACGTCATTGAAGTCGAGGTTGATCAAACCATGTATGGTGATAATCTCGGCGATGCTTTTTGCTGCAACACTCAAGGTGTCATCAGCTTTGCCAAAGGCTTCGAGAACTGCGAGGTCTGGGTATATCTGACGAAGGCGCTCGTTGTTGATAACCAATAGCGCATCTACATGTTTTGACATTTCTTCTACGCCGTCGAGTGCCTGATCAATTTTCTTAGGACCTTCGAATCGGAAAGGGATGGTTACGATACCTACGGTGAGAATACCTAGTTCTTTGCTGACTCTCGCAATGACTGGTGCGGCACCAGTACCGGTGCCACCACCCATTCCTGCAGTGATAAATGCCATCTTAGTGCCATCGTTGAGCATATTCTTGATGTCTTCGATGGTCTCTTCTGCAGCTTGACGAGCCTTTTCAGGCTTATTGCCTGCTCCAAGTCCTTCTTTTCCTAGTTGAAGATGCACTGGAACTGGAGAATCATTGAGCGCTTGGTTATCTGTGTTGCAGAGAACAAAGCTCACATCATGGATTCCTTCTCGATACATGTGGTTGACAGCATTGCCGCCGCCACCTCCAACACCAATCACTTTGATGATGCTGTTTTCTTTTTCTGGCTCTCCAAAGTCCAGAAGATGTGAAGTGTTATCTTGCATAGTTATTTATCGTCTAATTTTTGTTGTAAAATTCTTAGTATTTTTGTTCATGTACCGTTATTCTTCTTCTGTTAAAGAATCGGTGATGAATTTTTTAACAAATCTGAAACCGCGGTGCAAAAGGCTCTTTTCCCTTTTCTCTTGGGCAATTCTTGCAGCCTCTTCTTCTGCGGCCTTTCTTGTAGCTTCTTCTTCCTCTTCCTTCTTGCGGCGCAACTCTTCCTCTGCTTTTTGTTTTTCTGCTGCGGTGAGTACAACGCCTGTGCCCACAGTCTCGTTAGGATTTCTTGGGGCCTTATGTGGCTCGTTGGCAATGGTCTTATCACCTCTGTTGGCAAACAAGTCTGTTCCAATTTCTTCACCTGCACAATTCATGTCGCCCTTTGCCAACAAACCAAGAACAGTATTCATTGTACCATTATGGTTGGCTAGTTTAGGGTCTTTCGAATTAATGGTTTGGGTAACGAATTTGGCAATGCGCACCTTGTCAATGTGGGTATGTGTCTTGAATACCTTATCAATGTCAGGCATATTGCTACCACCACCCGTTAAGATAATGCCGCCAAGAAGTTTGTCTGCATAATCCACTGGGACTTGGAACCATGCGTTCTCAACGATTTCTTCCACGCGTGCCTCTACAATCTCAATGAACTTTCTGCTTTCGATAGTTCTGTCTCTATCAATGGAGTAGTTCAATGTTGGGTCGATACTGTTGTTGTCTGTGTAAGCTTTGGCGTACTTTAGCTTGAGCTTTTCTGCATCAGCTTCTTCGATTTGAAGACATGTCAAGTCCTTAGTGATGTTATTGCCACCAAGAGGTACTACCGAAAGATGACGCAAAATACCTTTGTAATAGACAGATACAGTAGTCGTATCAGCACCTAAATCAACCAACATGCAACCCGCTCTTTTCTCAGAGTCTGTCAATATGCTGTCTGCCATAGCCAATGGAGCCAAATACATTTCTGCTATTGGGATGTTGGCGTTTTCAAAGCAGGTGTTAATGTTGTTATAGAAAGTCTTGCGCCATAAAATGTTCAAGAAGATACCTTCCAAGTGAGTGCATTGGATGCCAACAGGGTCAATCTGGTATTGGTTGTCGATTTTGTACTCCTGTGTGGCTGCGTCAAGAATCTCCTGGTCAGGATAAGTCATGTTTCGATTGATGTCCATGAGTTCATTTACCATCTCTTGTGTGATGATGGTATGGTCTGGTAAATCCTTGACAATGATATTCTTCAGACTGCGAATAGAACGTCCTCCTACACCAACGTAAACTTGAGTTATCTCTTGCTTGAGTATAGCTTTTAGTTTCTTTATGATGTTAGTTAAGCATTGTCCTGTTTTGTCGATGTTGTAGATAACACCTTTTCTGATGCAAGACGAAGAGTCTTCCTCTACGGAGGCAAGCACTGTGATGCTTCCGTCTAGGTTCTTTTGCCCTGCTATACCTTTCATCTTTGATGAACCGAGCTCAATAGCTACAATAAATTCCTTTGGCATAGTTGTTATGTAATCTATTCTGTTTCTAATTCTTATTAACTATTTTGGTGCTTTTTACAAATAATCTGATTATCAAATTCGATGTTGATATAGGAATATTTGTTCCAGCCAGCTTGAGAGAGTCCATACTTATAGAACATTTCCAAACGTTCCATTTTCTTGTTTACAAAGTCTTCTATGGACTTGCTTCTTTTTTTTATGTTTCTGGTTTCTGGTAGGTTGCCTATATATATAATATGGTTGCCTACTCGTGGTACAAGTTCAATGCTTCTGTCGGGGAGCACGTTAACTTGTTCGATTTGGTTGCGCCAGAACTCATTTGTCATCAATGCTTTGCTTAATAACGAAATATACTTCTTGGCATACTCCTTGTTGATGTACCCTGTCGCGATGATGATATCACTGGTATATTTCGTGTTGGGCATAATCTGATAATGATCGTCTATATAGTAATCTTCGTTGTTGATGCTTTTGATTCTAACAATTGGCATGCGTTGCGTGAGATAAATATTGACCAATCCATTCTTTGTCTTGTAGCATTCTGCTGATTTTACGAATGGACTTTTCATGAGTGTCTCTTCTATTTTTCTCGCATTGACCTCCTTCAGCGGCTTCTCCAATGGATAGAGTTTGGTGATTTCGAGTCGCTTCTTGATTTCTTTCGCATTTAGAAAGCCATTGGTCATTTCGTCTTGGATGTTGATGTTGACCTTGGTACATAGAATGCCCTTTTCATCAGGTTTGTTGAACTTGGTGAAAGCGAACACAAGATATGTACCAAGTACGAGATCTAGTGCGATGATGATGGTTTTCTTCCAATTAATGCGCATTTATTTCTCTTCTAGAATTTTTGTAATTTGTGGAACGTAATTGTCCAAGTCGCCAGCTCCCAATACAATGAGCACATCAAAGTCGCGGCTCTTTATCAAGTCGAGAACGTCTTCCTTGTGAATCATACTCTTCTCCACGCCTGGCTTCAGGTTGTCGTAGATGAGCTTGGAGGTTACGCCTGGGATAGGCTGCTCACGTGCTGGGTAGATGTCGCAGAGGATTACCTCGTCGAGTAGGCTCAGGCTATTGGCGAAATCCTTGTAGAAGTCACGGGTGCGAGTGTAGAGATGAGGCTGGAAGATGGCTGTAATCTTTCTGTCCTTATACAATTCTCTGATGCTTTTTGCACTCTGGTAGATTTCCTTTGGGTGGTGGGCATAGTCGGAGAGGAATACATGCTTGTCATTCTTAATTTTGAAATCGAAGCGGCGCTCTACGCCCTCGTAGGTTTTCATGCCGTTGCGCAATTCTTCAGCAGTACATCCATTGAGTTGTGCCATAGCCATGGCTGCCACGCCGTTCTCGATATTGATTGGCACTGGTTGTCCTAATTCTACGCCTGTTACGTTCTCGATTGGAGAGATGAAGTCGAAAGTGATTTCGCCATTCTCAATTTGAATGTTTTCCGCATGGAAATCACCCTCGTGGAGACTGTACTCATATATCTTAACTCCATCTTGTACATGCTGTTTCATTTCCAAGTTTTTGTGGAGAATGAGGGCACCACCTGGCTGAATCAGTTCTGTGTAATGACGGAAACTTTCTAGATAAGCCTCCTTGGTGCCGTAGATGTCCAAATGGTCTGGATCGGTGGCGGTAATCACACTCATCCAAGGACGCAACCAATGGAAACTACGATCAAATTCATCGGCTTCGATAACCACATAGTCACTTTCGTCAGAAAGAATATAGTTGGTTCCGTAGTTCTTCGAAATGCCACCTAGGAAGGCATTGCAGTCGATGTGGCTTTGGTGCATGATGTGGGCGCACATAGTGGATGTCGTGGTTTTCCCGTGGGTGCCTGCTACGCACAAGCCTTTGTGGGTGCGAGTCAAGGTGCCCAATACTTGTGCACGCTTTTCGATAGTAAAACCATTCTCGTGGAAATATACGAGTTCTTTATGCTCTGCTGGGATGGCAGGAGTGTAAATGACCAATGTTGACTTCGCATCCTTGCAAGCCACAGGTATTTGGGTGACATCTTCTTCGTAATGAATAAGCATGCCTTCTTTCTCCAATTCATAGGTTAAGCTGGAAGGTGTTTTGTCGTAACCTGCCACAACCAACTTCTTGTTGAGAAAATATCTGGCGATGGCACTCATGCCGATACCACCAGCTCCCACAAAATATACGGCTTTGATATCTTTGATTTCCATTGTTCTATTGTTGTTTAAATAAACTAGCCTATTTGGTTGCTAGCTTGATCACTTCGTCGGCAATGACGTCGGCTGAATTCTTTAGTCCTAATTTCTTAATGTTCTCACAGAGAGATGTGAGCTTAGCTTCGTCTTTTACTGTGTCGATGGCTTTCTTGAGTAACACTTGTGGAGCCTCGGCATCCTTTACATAGATGGCTGCATCTTTATTGACGAGTGCCATGGCGTTTTTGGTCTGATGGTCCTCTGCCACGTTAGGACTAGGTACGAGAATGACAGGTTTGCCTATCAAGCAAAACTCACTGATGCTACTGGCTCCTGCGCGGCTGATGACGAGGTCCGCAGCCTTGTAAGCTGCGCCCATGTCGCTGATGAAGTCAGTTACCTTCAGCATTGGCAATTCCTTGCCCTTGAGCTGCTCCATGATGGCAGCGTTGTAGTACTTGCCGGTCTGCCAGATAAATTGCACGCCGCTTTCCTTTACGAGGTCAAGATGCTGAAGGATACTTTCGTTGATTGTTCTTGCACCGAGGCTTCCGCCCACCAAGAGGATGGTCTTCTTCTCAGGGGCGAGACCGAACTGCTTGCGAGCTTCTTCCTTGGTAATGGTTGTCTCCAATACATTTTGGCGGACAGGATTACCTGTCATGATAATCTTGTCTGCAGGGAAAAAACGATCCATTCCTTCATAGGCTACGCAAATCTTATCGGCTTTCTTGGCCAAGAGTTTGTTGGTAACGCCTGCATATGAATTCTGTTCCTGAATCAAGCAAGGAATACCTTTGCTGGCGCAGACATTCAGTGTAGGACCACTGGCATATCCTCCCACGCCCACAGCAGCCATTGGCTTGAACTTCTTGATGATGTTCTTTGCCATGCGCTGACTCTTCCATATCTTGAAAAGTACGGCAATATTTTTGAGGAGATGCTTTCTGTCAAAACCACAAATCGGCAAACCTTTGATTTCATAACCAGCAGCAGGCACACGCTGCATTTCCATTCTGCCGAGTGCACCTACAAACAAAATTTTAGCATCAGGGCGTTTAGCCTTGATTGCGTTTGCGATGGATACGGCAGGGAAGATATGGCCTCCTGTGCCACCACCGCTTATGATAATTCTTAATTCGTTGTTCATGTCCATTCTAATTTCTATCGCACAAAGGTAAACAAAAAAATCCATTTGATGGCATTTTTTACCTTATTTTTGATACTCTTTTTTTATGCAGGCGCAAATTCGCCCATATTTGCCTCATTTTGAGGGATATCTTTCTTCTTGGCGGTCCTGCTGATACTTAAGATAATTCCCACATAGAGACAGTTAATGACCGTGGAGGTGCCTCCTCGACTGATGAGTGGCAATGGCTGACCAGTTACAGGAGCTAATCCTACGGCAACAAGCATGTTGAATAATGCTTGTGTGACAAGAAGTATAGCCAAGCCCATGGACAAAAATGCAGGGAAGTTATTCTCGCACCGATTGGCTATCCTTCCTGCTCGAAATAACAAGATGATGTAGAGGAAGGCAACGATGGTTGCTCCCTCTATACCCATCTCTTCTATGATGATGGCATAGATGAAGTCAGAGAATGCTTGCGACAAAAAGTCTCTTTCCACGGAGTTGCCCGGACCTTTGCCTACAATGTTTGACGAGGCAATGGCTATATTGGCGTGTGCTACCTGTGCGTCCTTGTCCAAATCCACGTCTCCTGGAGCCACTTCTTTCATGTCTAAGAACTTGTCGATGCGTGCCTTCCATGTATCAAAACGGTGGAATAGCTTTTCAAAAGAGCCAGGCTCTTCTTTCGCTTGACTAACGTTCTCGGTTAGTACATTCTCTGGATTGCTTGTGCTCTTGTCTTCACCCAAAATCATGATGCTTGCGATGACTAATGAGGCTGCAAGAAGAACGGTACCCATCAATTTGCCAAGTTGTTTTCCTGGTACTCTTCCTATAATCATCATGCAGAAGATGGTTACACACAACAACATTGCTGTTGATAGGTTTTCTAGTCCAATCAATAAGATAAAAGGGAAGGTGGCGAACAAAATGAATCGGAAAGCTTTCTTGGCTGCACCATGTTCTGTTTGCATGGCACTGAGAATTTGTGCCACGGCTAAAACTACCGCTCCTTTGGCTATCTCTGATGGTTGAAATTGGATACCAATAAAGTTGACCCATCGCGAAGCGCCATTTGTCGCTTGTCCTGCTACCAATACCCATATCAACATGAAAAAGGCTCCCAGCATGACGAATGGGGTTACGATCTTGAAGTACTTGCACTTAACCTTGAGCATACATATCATGGTAAATACACCCATGCCCAATTTGAGTATGTGGCTGATGACAGGTCCCATGTAGTTTCCACTTTTGTACGACAAAGAACTGGAAGCAGAATATACCTCCACGATACTAATCATACAAAGGAAGAAAAATACCATCCAAATGACCTTGTCTCCCTTGAAAATGTTGCCTATGGTCTTATTGTTCATAACGTTTGTTTCAAAAATGTTTATTGTTCCAACGCTCTGACTAGCGATTTGAACTGCTCGCCACGGTCCTCCATGTTCTTGAAGAGGTCGAAGCTAGCGCAGCATGGGCTCAGCAATACGGTGTCGCCTGGCTTAGCCATCTCACGACAAGTAGCAACGCAGTCTTTCATACTGTGAGTGTCGCGTACAGGGATGCCAAGTTCATCGAAATTGTCGTGCAACTTCTTGTTGTCGGCTCCGAGGTATACTATACCTACACATTTTTGCTTAACCAAGTCCTTTATCTGATTGTAGTCGTTGCCTTTGTCCTTGCCACCGATGATGAGGATGGTTGGAGTCTTCATGCTTTCAAGAGCATACCAACAAGCATCCACATTGGTTGCTTTTGAGTCATTGACATAATATACACCACCAAACTGACCAACTTTCTCCAAACGGTGCTCTACGCCTGGGAAGTCGCTGAGTCCCTTATGCAAGGTCTCCTTGTCGATACCCACGATGTTGCAAGCCAATGCAGCGGCAAGACTATTGTAGATATTGTGCTTACCGCTGAGGCTCATGTCTTCCTGTGGCATCTCGAATACACTAGGGAAGGTGAGGGTGAACTTGCCGTTGTCGATGTAGCCTACGGTTTCTTCCTCCTTGGTCTCTGCAAATGGGCAGAGATGAGCCTTGAGGTTATATTTGTTGAGTTCTTTGGTTACGATAGGGTCGTCGTTCCAGTAGATGAAGCTGTCTTCCTCTGTCTGGTTCTGTGTGATACGCATCTTGGCATCGGTATAGTTTTGCATCTTGAACTCATAACGATCCAAGTGATCTGGAGTAATGTTGAGCAATATGGCTATGTTGGCACGGAATTCGTACATGTTGTCGAGTTGGAAACTACTCAACTCAATGACATAGTACTTGTGTGGAGTTTCTGCCACCTGTAAAGCCAAGCTCTTGCCAATATTTCCAGCCAAGCCAACGTCATAACCTGCTGACTTGATGATGTGGTAAATCAGAGAGGTCGTGGTGGTCTTGCCATTGCTACCCGTGATGCAAATCATTTTTGCATCAGTATATCGGCCAGCAAACTCAATTTCGCTGATGATGTGTGTGCCCTTAGCCATCAATTTCTGAATGATAGGCGCTTCCTTTGGGATGCCTGGGCTCTTGATGACTTCATCGGCGTCAAGAATCTTCTCTTCTGTATGATGGCCCTCTTCCCACTCTATACCATGGTCGTCCATCAGTTTCTTGTATTTGTCCTGAATCTTAGACATGTCAGAGACGAATACTTCAAATCCCTCCTTTTTTGCCAGCACGGCAGCACCTGCGCCGCTCTCGCCAGCTCCTAAAATTACAATTTTGCTCATTGCGATTGTTATTTTATTGAGACCTCTTCCCCGAAGGGAGGAGGTGTTTATCTAATCTTCAATGTGATAATGGTCAATGCTGCCAGGATGATGGTCACGATCCAGAAACGGATAGTAATCTTCGACTCATGGAAGCAGTTGTGTGGCTTCTTCAGTAGGTACTTGCAGTCTGGGTCGAGCTGACTGTCCTGTGTGCGGAAGTTGTCGTGGATAGGGGTGCGCTTGAAGATACGCTGCTTGATTCCCTTACGCTTTCCAAGTTTGTAGTAATACACCTGTACGATAACACTGAGGCTTTCAACAAAGAAAATGCCACAGAGAATAGGCAACATCAGTTCCTTGTGAATGATGATGGCACCCACGGCAATGATACCTCCGATGGTGAGTGAACCTGTGTCGCCCATGAATACTTGTGCAGGATAAGCGTTGTACCAAAGGAAACCAATGAGTGCTCCGATGAATGCACAGAAGAACACCACCAACTCTTCGGACCCTGGAATATACATGATGTTAAGGTAGGCGGCAAACTGAATATGTGATGAAACGTATGCCAGTATGCCTAGTGCCACACCTATGATGGCGGAGTTTCCTGCGCACATGCCATCCATACCGTCATTGAGGTTGGCACCGTTGGAAACTGCTGTTACCACAAAAATAGTCATAATCACAAAGAGTATCCAGCCCGCTGCAACTTTGTGTTTGCCACAGAATCCAGTGATGCGGGAATAATCTAAGTTATGCCCCTTGATGAATGGAATCGTAGTCTTCAGAGATTTGGTGGCTTCTGTTCGGTGGGTTACTACAGTTTCCTGTCCTTGGCGTTCGATGGCAAGATTTTCATTCATTTTTACATCTGGTGAAGCCCAAAGAACCAATCCTACAATCAGACCGATGCCAATTTGCCCCACAATCTTATATCTTCCCTTCAAGCCCTCCTTGTCGCGCTTGAAAATCTTGATGAAATCATCCATTCCTCCGAGGAATCCCAACCATACAGTGGTGATGATCATGAGAATGAGGTATATGTTGCGCAAACGACCGAGCAACAATACAGGAACCAAGATGGCCATGATGATGATAACACCGCCCATGGATGGTACGCCAATCTTTTTGACACCGAATGGATCAATGCTAGCATCACGTTGGGTCTCTGTGATTTGTTTGCTCTTGAGGTACTTGATGAATTTCTCACCAAACCAAGCCGAGATAACCAATGACAAAATCAATGCAAGTAGGGCACGGAAAGAGATGTAACCCCACATGTGAGAGCCGGAGATGCCCCATTGCTCTAGAAATCTAAAGAGATAGTATAACATATAAATCTTTGTTCTTTTTTGTCAAGAATTAGAGAGTTGGGGAAACAATTCCTTCTTTCTCTAGTTCATGAAATTTTATTTCTGCTCGATTCCGAAGATTTCACGAAGTACTTCCTTGTCGTCGAAATGGTGTTTTACACCTTTGATTTCCTGATAGTCTTCATGTCCCTTGCCTGCAACGAGAATTACATCACCCTTTTGAGCCATCATGCAGGCTGTGCGAATGGCTTCCTTACGGTCAACGATGCTCAAGACTTTCTTCATTTGTTGTGCATTGAGCCCGGCAAGCATATCATTGATGATGTCTTGTGGCTCCTCAAAGCGAGGATTGTCACTTGTGATAATCACCTTGTCACTCTGTTTTACAGCCTCTTGTGCCATGAGTGGACGTTTCCCCTTGTCGCGGTTGCCACCTGCTCCGCATACTGTGATGACATGGCCACCCTTGCCATCGAGGACTTCGTGGATGGCATTGAGCACATTCTCCAAGGCATCTGGGGTGTGGGCGTAATCTACGATTGCGGTATAACCTTCTGGTGACTGGATTGGTTCCAAACGACCATTTACGCTGTGGAGGGTGCTCAATACAACGAGTACATCTTCAGGCTTCTTGCCGAGCATAATGGCTGCGCCATATACGGCAAGTAGGTTGCTAACGTTGAACTTACCGATGAACTGCACGCCAACCTCACGACCATCTACCTCAAGATACATACCTCCGAAATGGCATTCTAGAATCTTTGCCTTGAAGTCTGCCATAGAGCGAGTAGAGTAAGTCTTCACGGTTGCTTTTGTGTTCTGTACCATAATCATGCCGTTTTTGTCATCGGCATTGGTAATGGCAAAGGCTGTCTTTGGCAATCCATCGAAGAAAGCTTTCTTGGCGTTGCGATAATTCTCGAAGGTCTTGTGATAGTCGAGGTGGTCACGTGTCAAGTTGGTGAAGATGCCACCCGTGAAGTACAAACCGCCAATGCGCTTCTGTGCAATGGCATGAGAGGAACATTCCATAAAGGCATACTCACATCCGGCAGCAACCATCTTACCGAGCAACTCGTTTAGCTCTATAGGGTCTGGAGTGGTATGGTCAGCAGGAATCGCTTCGTCCTCAATGTAGTTGCATACAGTAGAGAGCAATCCACACTTATGCCCAAACTTGCGAAACATATTATATAATAAGGTGGCGATAGTGGTCTTGCCATTGGTACCTGTTACACCAACCAATCTTAATTTTCTGGAAGGATCGCCATAGAAGAGTGTTGCCACTTTTCCAACGGCATCTTCGGTGGAATCAACTTGAATGTAAGTTACGCCCTCAACTTTGTTCTCAGGCATATCTTCACACAAAATCGACTTTGCACCGAGTTCGATAGCCTTGGAAATAAACTTGTGACCATCTACTTGTGTGCCCTTCATGGCAACAAACAGGTGCCCCTCTTTAATCTTTCGAGAATCGATGTTTACTCCCGAAACTTCAATTTCTGCATCTCCAACAATCTGAGTTGGAGTGATGTTTTTGAGTAATTCTTGTAACTTCATATTTTGTTTTTTGTATTACTTCTATACCTTATATTATATATAGTCGGTTTGTCAGTTGAGCTCGATGGCGCAAACAGCCCCTTTCTTGATTGGGGTTCCTGGAGCCAAACTCTGCTTGATAACCTTGCCTCGTCCTTGTAGCCGAGTCTTGATACCTCTGCTTTCCAATACGAATATGGCATCTCTTGCTCCCATGCCCATTACATCTGGTACGATGCTCTTTCCGTATTGTTTTTCTTTTATAAGCTTGATGGTATGTCTGCCACTTTGTTCAGCCTTTCCCCATATAGGGTTGCCATTGGCATAGCTTCCCGACCAATTGGTGTTGGTCTTGATGCCTAAGTGGGTGAGTACATAGTCTGCAGCAAGGACATTGCCATTTTTTACATCTGGTACGAATATTGAGGCAGAGTCGCATGCATCGCTAACAGCTAACTTTAAACTCTGTGCCATGATTCCTTCTGAGATCTCATGGAACACCTTGCCGCTCATTCCACCACCTGATGCAGGAAGACCTGATTTTTGGATGCAGACAATACAACTGTAGCGTGGTGCATCTGCAGGAAAATAGCCGGCAAAACTCAACAGATAGTTGGTGCCACCGTTCTTATAACCTCCAGAACCTTTGGAAATTTGTGCGGTACCAGTCTTTCCGGCAACCTTGAAGCTTGGGGAGCCTGCTTTCTTTCCAAGACCCACGCTGACCACTTGTTCCAATATCGTCTGAAGTTCCTTGATACTTTTCTTCTTGGCTATCTGTTGGCGCATGACTTCTGGTGGAAATTCCATGATGGTTTCTCCGTTCTTTACAACCTTGGTGACGAAACGTGGGCGCATCATAGTTCCATTGTTGGCAATGGCATTGTAGAAAGTGAGCGTAGAGATTGGCGGTATTTGTGTCTCATAGCCAATACTCATCCATGGCAATGCTGTCTTGCTCCAGTTGTCATATTGATTGTGCTTGTTCTTGTGAGGCATTCGAATACGAGCAGGTGTAGCACCAATGAGTGGAATCTTCAGGTCGTCGGCAAGGCCTAGATGGTATATTCCCTTAACGAATGCTTCCGGATTGTTGCGATAATGGTCGTCAATGATGCGGCTTACACCAATATTTGAACTGTACCACAAGGTTTGCGGTAATGTCAGAAGACCATAACCGCCTTTTCGCCAGTTGTGGTCTTTCATCTCACGACCATACATAGGCCATATGCCGCCTTTCGTTTCTACTTTGTAAGTGGTGTCAACCTTCCCCTCGTCCAAAGCTACAAGAATAGAAGCAGCTTTGAATACGGATCCTGGCTCTAAGAGATCGCTCACTGCATGGTTGTGAATCTCTCGATATTCCCCATCGACACATTTTTCCATGTTGACGATAGCTTTGATGTCACCAGTCTGTACTTCCATGACGAGGGCTACACCTACATTTCCGTTGATTTCTTTCAACTCATTAACGACAGAACGCTCAGTCAGTTCTTGCATACTTACATCAATGGTGGTCACGATGTCTGCACCATCGATAGGTGGAGTGTCGGTGATGTCAAGGAACTTGTTACGTACTTTCCTGCGGTGTACAATGCCATTGGTTCCACGCAGAATAGAGTCGTAGTATAGCTCCAGTCCGAAACGTGCGGTGTCTTTGGCTCCAAACATGTCACCGATAGTTCTGCCTGCCATTGTGCCAAATGCACGCGTTCGCGCATTGTTTTCTTCCCAATGAAATCCACTTTTGTAAGGAGCTAGGTTGAAAAGAGGCAGCTTCTTTACCTCGCTAAACATATTGTAACTAATGCGCTTCGGATAAATAAGCCAGTGTTGGCTTACCAATTTTCGTCCTTCGGCAAAGTTTTCTTTGAAATAGGTAACTGACTTCTCAGGAAAAATTTTGTGAAGCCCCATACAGATAGAGTCTTCCTTCACATTCCAAAGAGAGTCGTTGTTGGCATTTTTTAAGGCCTGGAAGTCCATGAATATCTTAAACTCAGGCAAGGAACTAGCCATCAACTGCCCGTCACAACTGAGAATGTTTCCACGATTGGGTTTTACGGTTACAGAGTCTTTCTTCTGACGACTAGCCACGTCCTCCCAGTAGCTACGCTTGGCGGTCATGATATAGAAGGCTTTCCCAACTATACCAAGGGCAGTCAACGTCATGACGATGGCGATGGCTGTGTAGCGAGGCATTACTTTCTTATGATCAAATTTGCTCATTCTTCGGGTACATTTATGATATAAGGGGGCTGTGTCGCAATATGAAGTATGCTGTCTTTATTGTTTTTGAGCATCTCCAAAACATTACTCTCTCTACTCTTCTCTGTTATCTGACTGCTGCTTGATAGTGCATTGTACTTGGCATCTTGCAGTTGAGTTTGCAGTTGGTCAATCTCTATGAGATCTTTTTGTATGCTATATCGATTGGATATATATACGATGACGAATATCACCACGAGCAAGACTAACCATATCTGGCGGCGTATAATCTGTGCCGTCAGAATGTCACCACCCAAAATCTTACGCAGTGTAAAACTCGACGATTGGGGTGCTTCGTCTTCGGTGGCTTGCTTGGCAATAGCCTCCTTGAGTGATTCTTCTGGCTTGTCTTGGGTGACATCTGCCGTTTCTTTCTTTATGTCGTTTTTTTCTTCGTTCATTTTTTCTCTGCGATTCTAAGTTTGGCACTTCGGCTTCTTGGATTTCTTTCTTGCTCTTCTTGGCTTGGTATGATTACCTTGTTGTTGATGAGCTTGAAAGGAGTCTCGATTCGTCCGAAGAAGTCTTGTACAATCTTACCCTCCGGGTTGCCGGTTTTCATGACATTCTTCACGATGCGGTCTTCCAATGAGTGGTAGGTGATGACGGAAAGTCTGCCACCTGGCTTGAGAAGCGCTGTGGCCGACTTGAGCATTTCCTTCAGTGCGTCCATCTCATGGTTCACTTCAATTCTGAGAGCTTGGAAGAGTTTTGCCATATCTTTCTTCTCACGTTCACGTTTGAAAAGAGGCTCAACTGCAGCCATGAAGTCCTTTGTGGTCTCGATAGGCTTGTTGGCTCTGGCTTTTACCAAAGCAGAGGCTATCTTGCGAGCATTCTTGAGTTCTCCGTAGAGAAAGAAAATATCAGCAAGGGCTTCTTCCTCATATTCGTTTACGATATCGGCGGCAGTCTTGCCAGCTCTTTTGTTCATGCGCATGTCGAGTGGGGAGTCGAAACGGAAGGAGAAACCACGACTTTCATCGTCGAAGTGATGGCTAGACACACCAAGATCGGCTAGCAAGCCATCAATACCTTCAATGCCATAATAGCGCATCCAGTTCTTCAAGTATCTAAAGTTGGAACACACAAAAGTGAAGTTCGGATTTGCCACCACATTCTGCTCTGCATCGGCATCTTGGTCAAAACTGTATAAATGTCCCTCGCCATGGATGCGTGACAGTATTTCTCTGGAATGGCCTCCTCCTCCGAAAGTTACATCTACGTAGATTCCTCCGGATTGTATATTCAACCCGTCAACACTTTCTCCTAGGAGAACTGGTACATGATATGTTTCTGCAGTCTTTATCATTTTGAAGCGCTTGTGTACATCTTTATAAATAAGAATTCGGGTTCAAAGGTACATAAAAATCCCCATATAGCCCTACTTTTTTCCGCAAAATTTAAAAAACTTAATAAAAAACTTGCCAAGTAGTAGAAAATGCCCTAATAAGAAAGTTAGCTAAAAAATGCTCAAATACTTCGAGAAAAGGCTAAAAATGTGAAGCTTTGAACGGAAAATGGGGAAAAATTATGTTTTTTTGATTATTTTTCCTTAAAAAAAGCACGTATTTGAAAAAGTTGAGCTATTTTTGCACATACTTAAGTTTATTTTAGTCATATATGAGTGAATCAATAAGGAAAACGGTTGATATTGATAAAATTCTAAAAGGCAAGATGGGAAACAAGGTGAAGTTTGTGCCTTCTTTTCTCATTTCTTGGCTAAAACGGCTCGTGCACGAGGATGAAGTGAACAAATTCTTGTGGGAGAGTCGTAACCTTTCTGGTACGGAATGGTTGACTGAATGTGTACGCTATTTGAAGATGGATATCCAGATAGTGGGCAAGGAGAACTTGCCGGATAAAAATGATGGTAAGCTCTATACGTTTGTTTCAAATCATCCGCTTGGTGGTCAAGATGGCGTAGCCTTAGGGTCGATTATTGGTACTCATTATGATGGAAAATTTCGCTATCTGGTCAATGATTTGTTGCTCAATTTGCCAGGCTTGAAACCTGTAAGCATTGGCATCAACAAGACAGGACGACAGAGTAGGGATTTCCCACGCATGGTGGAAGCTGGATTCCAAAGTGACAATCATATGCTGATGTTTCCAGCAGGCTTGAACAGTCGTAAGCGTGAGGATGGCACCATACATGATTTGCCTTGGAAAAAAACCTTTATTTCCAAGAGCGTGGAATGCCATAGAGATGTAGTTCCTATCCATTTCGGTGGGCAGAATTCTGAACGTTTCTATCGCATAGCGCGATTTAGCGACAAACATCTTCCGTTTAACCTTGCCATGTTATTCCTTGTGGATGAAATGTACAAGAATGTGGGAAAGAAATTCCGCATCGCAATCGGAAAACCTATTCCTTGGCAGACTTTTGACAAAAGCAAGACTGCTGCAGAATGGGCACAGTATGTGGAAGATAAAGTTTACGAATTATAAGAATCATATCAAAAAGTTATGGAAGAAGAGATCATCCAACCCATCGATAAAGCGCTCTTAAAGAGTGAGTTGACTCCCGATAAACAACTTCGTATGACCAATAAGAGTCATAACGAAATTTATATTGTTACAGCGAATGATTCACCTAATGTGCTGAAGGAAATAGGACGTTTGCGTGAGATAGCTTTTCGTACAGCTGGCGGTGGTTCAGGTAAGTCGATGGACCTCGATGAGTTTGATTTTGGTGACAACTGCTATAAACAATTGATAGTTTGGAATCCAGAGGCAGATGAGATTATTGGAGGCTATCGTTATCTCTTGGGTAAGGATTGGCAACTTGATGAGAAAGGACAGCCTAAGTTGGCTACTAGTCACATGTTCCATTTCTCTGAAAAGTTCATCCAGGAATACATGCCTTATACGGTAGAGTTGGGGCGTTCTTTCGTGTCTTTGGAGTATCAAAATGTACGCAAGAATACAAAGAGTATCTTTGCGCTAGATAACTTATGGGATGGATTGGGAGCTTTGACCGTGCTTTATCCAGATTTGAAGTATTTCTTTGGTAAGATGACGATGTATCCTTCCTATATCCGTCGGGGGCGTGATATGATTCTCTACTTCCTGAAGAAGCACTTCGATGATAAGGAAAACTTGGTTATCCCATTGAAACCTCTGAAGCTGGAGACACCAGAGACGGAAATGGCAGCCTTGTTCACCGAGGATGATTTTAAGGCTGATTACCGCATCTTGAATGGTGAGATTCGCAAGTTGGGATTCAACATTCCTCCGTTGGTCAATGCTTATATGAATCTCAGTCCTACCATGAAACTTTTCGGTACCGCCATCAACTATGGATTTGGTGATGTGGAAGAGACGGGCATCTTGATTGCCGTCGATGAAATCTTGGAAGAGAAGCGTGTTCGACATATCAATAGCTTTATCGCGGAACACCCTGAAGCTCTAAAAATTACAAGTGGAGCCAATAATGTGATTTACAAGGAAAAAGAAGTTTAAAGTTTCGTGCTTTACATGTCACATAGCACAAAATCTCTTGAAATGCCTTTAAATACTAGGGCTTCAAGAGGTGTAATGTCGCTCTCCACATATCACTAACATTGCACAACATAGCACTCACGTACCAAGAGTGTAATGTTGTGCAATGTTAGTGATATGTGATAAAGTATATTTCACAGGGCGTAAGTCGCTGTATCTTATGCGTTTAAGTGGCGTCTTGTGCTATGTGATATAGTTTTGGGAAACGAGTCCTCTGTATAGCATCTTGCTTTAGGCATATGCTTCAGCCTAGAGCCTAGTGCCTCTTACATGACAAGACTGTCTTAGGCAGGTAGGATGGCTGTCCTAGTAAGATAGTCTGACTATCCTAAGCAGACAGTCTGGTCAAATTCAATAGTTTGTCTTTTATTTATGCTATTTTTTATTTAAACTATAGGCAAACTGATTCCATTTATTTTTTGATAGATGTCAAGGGCGTAAATGTCGGTCATGCCACTGATATAATCAATCACAGCCATGATGCGTTCCTCCAAATCTGGGTTGTTGATGTCGTATTGGCTGCTCACACGGCGAATCAATTGCTGTGAGTAGAAACGGGTTGGGTTGAGAGCTGCATCAACAAAAACTTCCATAAGCGTCGCCATAATCTTGTAACCAGAGAGCTCGATGTCAAGCACAGGCTTGCTGTGGTATATTTTAGTGTATGACACTTTCTCACATTCCTTGTAAGCATTGCGTTGGCGTTCAGAGATGTGGTCGATGAGGCTTCCTGTGAATGTGCCATCGAGAATTTCTTCTTCATGTGCCAAGAAGGTTTTTACACATTCATTCTCTAGTTTACCGATCACACTGGCACGCATATACACCACCTTTTCATTCTCATCGGTAACTCCTTCGTCGATGACGCGTTGGCGAATTTTGCGTTGGGTGTCTTCGTCGAAGAAGGCAAGCAGAAGCTCCTCTGTCTCTTTGTAGTTGAGAATCTTTAACTTATGCGAATCTTCGATATCCATGATTTCGTAACAGATATCGTCGGCAGCCTCTACAAGATATACTAGTGGATGGCGTGCAAATTCCAAAGGCTCTCCTGGGGTGGAGAGTTGTTTGATGCCTAGTTCTTGGGCGATCTTCTTGTAGGACTCAGCTTCGAAGGAGAAGAAGCCAAATTTCCCATGGCTTCCGGCAAGACTGCTGGCAAAGGGGTATTTCACGATAGAGGCAAGCATGGAATAGGTCATCACAAAACCACCAGGCCGTCTGCCTTTGAAGCAATGTGTGAGGATGCGGAAAGCATTGGCATTACCTTCGAAGTGGGTGATGTCGTCCCACAAGGCAGGTGAAACTTTGTCTTTGATGACTTGTCCGGCACCTTCGCTGAAGAAAGTTTGGATGGCTTTTTCTCCAGAATGGCCGAATGGGGGATTGCCTAAATCGTGGGCAAGGCAAGCTGCACTCACGATCGTTCCTATTTCTTCAAACAAGGTGTCCTTCAGTTCTGGGCGTTTCTGGATGATGCGCTTGGAAATATCGTTGCCCAAGGACATTCCCACACTCGCTACTTCTAGACTGTGGGTCAGACGGTTGTGCACGAAGATGGAGCCAGGTAGAGGGAAAACCTGGGTCTTGTTCTGTAGTCTTCTGAAAGCAGAAGAGAAGATGAGACGATCATAATCGCGCTTGAATTCCGAGCGGTCGTCATGGCGTTCGGCATGCTTATGCTCCTGCCCGAAACGCTTGTTTGATATAAGTTGAGTCCATTCCATAACGCAAAAGTAATGTAAATTTCGATAAAATCTATCATTTTCTATCAAAAAATTCACTTATGTGCTCGAAAATCATTATTTTTGCACATAAAATATTTGAAATATGATTAAAATACAAGTTATCAACAAAGGTCACCAACCTCTTCCAGCTTATGCCACATTGCAGAGCGCAGGCATGGATTTGCGTGCCAATATCGAAGCGTCTATCACCTTGCATCCTATGGAGCGACGTTTGATTCCAACAGGACTTCACATTGCTTTGCCCGAAGGATATGAGGCTCAAATACGTCCGAGAAGTGGTCTTGCCTTGAAGCATGGCATCACGGTTCTCAATACTCCGGGTACGGTAGATGCTGATTATCGTGGAGAAATCATGGTGTTGCTTATCAATTTTTCTCAAGAAGACTTTGTTATCAATGATGGTGAGCGCATCGCACAGATGGTGATTGCCAAGCATGAACAGGGTGATTTCGTGGAAGTGGAAGCTTTGGATGATACGGAGAGAGGCACGGGAGGCTATGGTCATACGGGAGTGAAATAGACCTCTTTCCATTACATAATAAAGGAATTTGTCGTGAAAATTAATTTGAATAATATTGGCTTAGGACTTGTGGTGATGTTGGCATGTTCTGCAGTGTTGCCATCGTTGGCTCATAAGAAAAAGACCAAGCTGGCAACACCTGCTGTGGTCGAGGATACGCTGCCAGCCAATGACCGTAAGCGCTTCGATTACTTCTTTTTGGAGGCGGCTCGCCAGCAGGCTGCAGGCAAGTATGCAGAGGCTTTCGACCTCTTGGACCATGCGGCTAAGATAAATCCGAAGGCAGCCGAGGTGTATTACTATCAATCCATGTATTACTCTCAGATAAAAAAGGATTCTTTGGCTTTGTGTTCTTTGCAAAAGGCGATAGCGTTGAATCCAGAGAACCAAACGTATGCAGAGCGATTGGCACAATATTATATTGAAAATCAACAATATGATAAAGCGATTGATTCTTATGAGAAGCTTTATGCTAATAATCATGAGAATTCGGATGCTCTGCATATATTGCTGCAACTTTATCAGCAGCAAAAGAATTACCGCATGATGCTCAATACCATAAGTCGTATAGAAACTGCAGAGGGAGAGAGTGAGCAGATTACGCTTACCAAAATGCGTATCTATGAGATGATGGATGACCAAAAGGCGGCTTACAATGAATTGAAATCATTGACAGAGGAGCATCCGCTAGATATGATGTATAAGACTATGCTGGGCAATTGGCTGGTACAACATAATCGTCAGAAAGAAGCTTACAAAATGTTTATGGAAGTCTTGAAAGAAGAACCTGATGATGCGTATGCACAGTCTTCATTATATGATTATTATAATGCTACGAATCAGTCGGAGTTGGCACGGCAGATGCTCGATAAAATATTGATGGGTAAGAATACTGACTCACAGACGAAGATACTGATGCTCCGTTCTTTCATACAGGATAATGAAAGCAAGGGTGGAGATTCTGTTCAGGTGCTCAACTTACTAGATAAAGTCTTGGCAGTGTCTCATCCGTCGGCTGATGTCGCAGAGTTGAGGGCGGCTTACATGAGTTTGAAGAAAATGCCTATGGATAGTGTGAACGCTGCATTCCAAAAGGTTTTGGACATTGCTCCTGATAATGCCAGTGCTCGACTTCAGCTGGTTCAGAATCTGTGGAACGAACAGAAATATGACGAGGTGATAGCCATGACCGAACAAGCGCAGGAATACAATCCAGAGGAAATGGTATTCTATTATTTTGGCGGTATGGCGCATTATCAGAAGCATGAGGATGAGGCTACGCTCAACACTTTCCGCAAGGGGGTGGCACAGGTGAATGCCAAGAGCTCTCCTAATTTGGTCTCGGACCTCTATATGATTATGGGCGACATCCTTTTCAAAAAGAAAGATAACACGGAGGCTTATGCTGCTTATGACTCTTGTCTGCAATGGAAAGATGACAACTATATGGGTCTCAACAACTATGCTTATTACTTGAGTATAGAGGGCAAGGATTTGCATAAGGCAGAGCAGATGAGCTACAAAACCATTAAGGCAGAACCAAATAATGGCACTTATTTGGACACGTATGCTTGGATCTTGTTCATGGAAGAACGCTATGCTGAGGCAAAAACTTATATTGACCAAGCGGTGAATAACTTAGACACCTTGCAGGATAATTCCACGGTTTTGGAACATGCGGGTGATATCTATTCCATGAATGGCTTGGTGGATGAGGCGATGAAGTATTGGAAAAAGTCGTATGAGGCAGGCAACAAAACGGGAGTGTTGGAGCGAAAGATGCAACTCAAGCAATACGTCACCGACGAAGAGACTAAGAAAAAAACAAGTCAGACAAAGGCTCCAGAACGTAAGAAAAAAATAATAACAAGAAAAAATGGAAAGAAAAAATAATATCGTCAAAGTGGTTGCTCTCTGCATGCCTTTCTTGTTGGCTTCTTGTGCTACCAAGAAATTGGCTACATCAACTGATGGCATGAAGACCGCTGTGGCGCATTCAACAACGGATGCCCCTCAAACTGGAAAGACTCAGAATATGACTTTTGTTCAGCGAGTATCAGACAATCAGGTATATACCAATAATATAACAGGCAGTATGTCGTTTAATATTCAGTCTGGTTCCAAGGACATCTCTGTAAATGGTTCTCTTCGCATGAGAAAAGATGAGGTGATTCGCATTCAACTTAATGCACCCTTCCTGGGATTTGAGGTGGGACGCTTGGAATTTACTCCTACTTATGTACTAATTATGGATCGCCTACATAAGGAATATATTAAGGCTGATTATACCCAAGTGGATTTCCTCAAGAAACAAGGTATCACATTTTATTCTTTGCAAGCTTTGTTTTGGAATCAGCTGTTACTGCCAGGTGTGCAGAAAATCTCTGAGACTGATTTGAAAAAGTTTGATGCTGACTTGACGGTGTCTGGTAATCAAGTCCCTGTAACCTACAAGGATGGTAATATGATCTACACTTGGATGGCTGACAGAACTTCTGCCCGCATCAATCAGGCGAATGTAATATACAAGAGTGGACAGAATGGGGAGTCAAAACTCAATTTGCAATATAGTAATTTTAAAAGCGTGGGCGTGAAGATGTTCCCTGCCACTCAGGTGTTTACACTGATAACCAATGCTACCAAGCAAAAGAAAGAAGTGAAATTCAGTATCGAGATGGATGAGGTCAAGACAGACAGTAAATGGGAAGCTACGACAGATGTGCCTAGTAAGTATAAGCAGGTGTCACCAGAGGACGTGCTCGGTAAAATCATGAATATGTAAGCATGAAACGGATTCTAGTATTGATATTGACAATGGCATTTACGTTGGCTCCTTTTGCGCAGAAAAAAACAACGCAAAAGAAGGCAACTACTGTGCGTACCCAGAAAAAGATAACGCAGATATCCCCAAAAGCTGTGCCTAAGAAGCAAACAAAAGCAAGTCGCACGCCTTCGGCAGCAGAGAAAAAAGCTGCAACTTTTAGCAATGCTTCTATACGTGGATTGCAAGGACAGCGTGCCTCTATCCAAAAGAAAATCAAGGAGCAAGAACGTGCTTTGCGTGCTAATCAAGAAGATGTGAAGAAACGCTTGCAAGACTTGATGGTGCTTAATGGAGAGATAGATCAGCGTCAGAAAAATATAGAAGGCATCCAAAAGGATATTAATCATATAGATGGAAATATAGGTATTTTGAATGCTCAGCTAAAAACTTTGCAGCAGCAATTGCAAGAGCGCAAAGATAGATATGTGCGCTCTATGCGCTACATGACAAGGCATCATTCTGTACAAGAAAAATTGATGTTTATATTTAGTGCCAAAAGTTTGTCGCAGATGTATCGCCGCTTGTCGTTTGTGCGCCAATATTCGGCATTTCAGAAAGCACAAGGTGAGGCTGTGAAAGCTAAGCAAAATCAAGTGAATGATAAACATAAGCAGTTGCAGACGGTGAAAGGGCACAAGAATAACCTCTTATATAAAGGACAACAAGAGAAAAGTGCACTTGAAGGGAAACAAAATGAGCAACAGCAGATGGTGCAAGGCTTGCAGAGACAACAGAAAACCATTCAGGCTGTTATTGCCGATCAACGTCAAAAAGATGCTGCCATAAATGCCCAAATCGATCGATTGATAGCACAGGAGGTGGCGAAGGCTCGTGCTCGTGCTGCAGCGGAAGCACAGCGTAAGGCTGCAGCAGCTGCAGCAGCCAAGAAACGTGCGGAAGAATTGGCTAAGAAAAAAGCTGCAGCCGAAGCTGCTGCTCGTGAGAATGCCCGTCGCATTGCTGAGGCTAAAAAACGTGAGGCTGAGGCAGAGGCAGCTAGAAGAAAAGCAGCGGAAGAGGCGAGGTTGGCGCAAGAGGCTGCGAAGAAAGCGCAAGAAGAAGCTTTGGCACAAGCTGAAGCAAAGGCTAAGGCGAAGGCTCGTGCTCGTGCCGCAGCTGAGGCTGCACAACGTGCTGCAGCTGAGCAAGCAGCTAAGCAAGCTGCAGCCGAACAAGCCGCTCGTCAGGCTGAGGCTGAACGCCAAGCTGCGGAATTGAAAGCAAAGGCAGATGCTGAACGAAGAAAGAAGGAAATTGCTACGGCCAAGGAAGAGGCACAGGAGGCTTCAACTTTGAGCTCTGTAGATCGTATGTTGAATGGTGGCTTTGAGGCAAATCGAGGTCGATTGCCAATGCCTATCAGTGGCAACTACCGTATTGTCAGCCATTTCGGACAATACAATGTGCAAGGCTTGTCGGGAGTTACTCTTGATAATAAGGGTATTAACATTCAAGGTAAGCCAGGATGTGTAGCTCGAAGCATCTATGATGGTGAGGTGAGTGCTGTCTTTGGTTATGGAGGCCTATGGAATGTATTGGTACGTCATGGAGCTTACATTTCAGTGTATTGTAACTTAAAGTCTGTAAGCGTACATAAAGGACAAAAAGTTTCTACACGTCAGGCTCTTGGAGCTGTTGGCTCTGACAATATCCTTCAATTCCAACTTCGTAAAGAAACAGCCAAGTTGAATCCTGAGGCTTGGTTGGGAAGATAAAGGTTAAATCAGAAATGATAAAATAAAGCGCAGACTACTCGGCGAATGGTAGTCTGCGCTTTTCTTTGTATTTATTCTTTATATCGTTGCGCCATCTAAGAGGGTTTCGTATTTTGTAATGGCATCGGCAATTTCACAGACTTTGATGTATTCGTCTGCGGAGTGGGAACGAGAGGATTCTCCAGGACCTAGTTTGAAGGAAGGGAAAGACATCAAGGCTTGATCGCTGAGAGTAGGGCTACCGAAAGGTTTCATTCCCATCTCTACACATTTCTGGATAAGCGGATGTTGTGGGTCGATGTGCGAAGACTTCAAACGGAAGGAATGTGCCTTGCATTCGCTCTTCAAATGCTGACAAATGAAATGGTATAATTCTTCATTGTCATAAAACTCATTGGTGCGAATATCTACTAGCATGGTACAAGTGTCTGGTATCACATTGTGCTGTGTGCCTGCATTCACCACGGTGAGTGTCATCTTGGTGGGGCCAAGAAACTCACTCACTTTCTCAAACTTGTAGTCACGTATCCAACGCATGTCATCCAATGCTTCATAGATGGCATTTATGCCTTCGTTGCGAGCTGCATGACCACTTTTGCCGTGAGCAATGACGTCTAGCACCATAAGGCCTTTTTCTGCTACGGCTGGGTGCATGCCAGTAGGCTCACCAACGATGGCTAGGTCAATGTGGGGAAGCAAGGGAAGTGCACGAGTAATGCCATCTTTGCCAGAAACTTCCTCTTCGGCAGAAGCCAAGTAAATGAGGTTGTAACTCTGAGGCTTTTGGATGAGAATCCTGAATATTTGGAGCAATGAGCAGAGCCCACCTCCGCAGTCATTGCTTCCTAATCCGTAGAGTATTCCCTCTTCTATATCGGGAGAAAATGGATCTCGCTTCCAGGAATCGACAGGCTTTACCGTGTCAATATGGGCATTAAGCAAGAGGGTTGGTTTCTGAGCGTCATAATGCGGGTCGATAATCCAAATGTTGTTGGCCTCACGATGAGGTGTCAATCCGTAGTCTTTAATGGTTTGTTCCATGATGTCGGCAGCATTTTTCTCATTCCTGCTGACCGAGGGGGTTGCGATGAGCCTTTGAAGCAGGCTTATTGCATCGGCAATATAAGTTTCTTGTATCATAATCAGTCTCTCTTAATCGTTAAAAACAGTGGCAAAGTTACGTTAATTCAGCAGAAGAACAAAATAAAATTCCTAATTATTTTGTTTTCTTAATGATTTCTATTATCTTTGCACTCATATAATATAAAAGCTTATGCAAATAAATAGTCATCTTTCGGTGCTGATTCACGACCTAGCGAAGAAATATGGAGATAAGCCTGCGCTTACCTTTAAGAAGTTTGGTGGTGATCAATGGCAGACGGTTTCATGGAATCAGTTTTCACTGAGAGTGAAACAAGTTAGCAACGCCTTATTGAACTTAGGCGCTAAACCTCATGACAAGATTGCTGTGTTTTCACAGAACTGCGTGCATTATTTATATACCGACTTTGGCGCATATGGTGTCAAGGTGTGCTCTATTCCTTTCTATGCCACAAGCAGTGAACAGCAGATTCAATATATGATCAATGATGGTCAAGTGCGTTACCTTTTTGTGGGTGAGCAAGAACAATATGACAAGGCACATCGTGTTTTTGCCCTGTGTCCTTCGCTCGAACGTATTATCATCTTTGATTCTAGTGTGCGCATTAGTACTCATGATCCAGCAGCTCTTTATTACAAAGATTTCTTGAAGTTGGGTGAGAATCTTCCTCGCCAAACGGAAGTGGAAGAGCTTTGGAAGCAGGCTAGCATGGACGACCTTGCCAATATCCTCTATACCAGTGGTACAACTGGCGATAGCAAGGGTGTGATGTTGACTTATGGACAGTATCATGCGGCGCTGAAAGCAAATGATGAGTGTGTGCCTTTGACAGACAAGGACCGTGTTATCAACTTCTTGCCTTTCACCCATATCTTTGAGCGTGGTTGGGCTTATCTCGCATTGAGCGAGGGCGCTCGCCTCTTTATCAATACTTATCCTCATGAGATACAAGATAGTATGCGAGAGGTTCATCCTACTTGTATGAGTAGTGTGCCACGTTTCTGGGAAAAAGTTTATATCGCCGTGAAGGCGAAGATGGACGATGTCGGTCCTATTCAGAAGAAACTCTTCTATCATGCTTTGGCTGTAGGTCGCAAGCGCAACATCGAGTATGTGGCAAATGGCAAGCGTCCTCCATTGACCTTGGAACTTGAATACAAGGTTGTCAACAAGACCATCCTGAGCATGGTGCGTAAGCAGCTTGGCTTGGAGAATCCTAACATCTTCCCAACTGCTGGTGCATACGTTAGCCCAGAGGTAGAGGAGTTTATCCACTCTATCGGCATCGGTATGGTTGTAGGCTATGGCTTAACAGAGAGTCTTGCTACCGTTTCGTGCGACCATCTTGACAAAAAATATACCATCGGTTCTGTTGGTCGCCCTATCTCTAGCATCCAAATCAAGATTGGTGAAGACAATGAAGTTCTTCTCAAGGGGCCTACGATCACCAAGGGATATTACCATCGTGATACTACCAATGCAAAGGTGTTTGATAAGGATGGTTTCTTCCATACGGGAGATGCTGGCTATCTGAAAGATGGAGAACTTTATTTGACGGAGCGTATCAAGGACTTGTTTAAAACTTCCAATGGTAAGTATATCGCTCCACAGCAAGTTGAGTCTTTGCTTCTAGTAGATAAGTTTATCGATCAAGTGGCAGTTATTGCTGACCAGCGTAAGTTTGTTTCGGCTTTGGTTGTGCCAGAGTTCCGCTTGGTAGAAGATTGGGCTCGTGAGCATCATATTGCTTTCGATAGTCGAGAAGACTTATGCGCGAATGCCAAGGTGCAAAAGATGTTGATGGAACGTATCAATACACTTCAGCAGCAATTGGCTTATTATGAGCAGATTAAACGTATAACTCTCTTGGCACACCACTTCTCTATGGAATCAGGTGAGCTGACTAATACGTTGAAGATACGCCGCCCTATCATCAATAAGAACTATAAGGCTGAAATTGATGCCATGTATCAAGAGTAATGAGAAATTACAACTGAGAAATTAGAAATTATAAACTGTATTATAAATTATACATTAATGATTACGGCTGACCAATTGAAGGATGTGATGGAACGTGCTGAGGCACTGCATCGCTATCTCAATATAGACCAGAAAAAAGTAGAATTTGAAGAGGAACAGCTTCGCACTCAGGCACCAGACTTCTGGGAAGATCCTAAGTATGCACAGGAGCAGATGAAGAAAGTAAAGGGTATCCAGAAGTGGCTTGATGGTTATAAGACAGTACGTCTCTACGCCGATGAATTACAGCTTGCTTTCGACTTCTATAAGGACGAGATGGTGACGGAAGAGGAGGTGGATGCGGATTATGCCAAGGCCATCAAAGCTATTGAGGACTTGGAGCTGAAGAACATGCTTCGCCAAAAGGAAGATCCAATGGACTGCGTCTTGAAGATAAATTCTGGTGCAGGAGGTACGGAGAGCCAGGATTGGGCTTCCATGTTGATGCGTATGTATATGCGTTGGGCCGAGTCTCATGGTTATAAGGTTACCATCACGGATATGCAGGAAGGCGATGAGGCTGGCATCAAGAGCGTGACCATGACCATCGAGGGTGGTGAGTTTGCATATGGTTATTTGAAAAGTGAGAATGGCGTGCACCGATTGGTGCGTGTTTCTCCATTCAATGCTCAGGGTAAGCGAATGACAAGTTTTGCCAGTGTCTTTGTCACTCCGTTGGTGGATGATACGATAGAGGTGTATGTAGATCCTGCAAAATTGTCATGGGATACTTTCCGCTCAAGTGGAGCTGGTGGTCAGAATGTCAATAAGGTGGAGTCGGGTGTTCGCCTCCGTTATTGGTACACAGATCCAGATACAGGCGAGGAAGAAGAAATCCTCATAGAGAATACGGAGACTCGTGATCAGCCTAAGAACCGTGCCAAGGCTTTGCTCCTTTTGAAGAGTCAACTCTACGACCGTGCGATGAAGAAGCGCTTGGAGGCTAAGGCTAAGATTGAGGCTGGAAAGAAAAAAATCGAGTGGGGAAGCCAGATCCGCAGTTATGTATTTGACGACCGTCGTGTGAAAGACCATCGTACTGGCTATCAGACTTCGGATGTAGATGGCGTGATGGATGGTAAGATTGATGGCTTCATCAAGGCATATCTCATGGAATTCCCAACCAATGATGACGAAGAACAATCATAACATTAAATAATAACCTAAAAATAAAAAGAACTATGAGTAGTAATAAAGATTTGAGAAGAGCTAAACATGCTGCTTATGAAAAGAAGCAAGCTGCTAAGGGTGAGAAAATCGTCAAGTGGATATTTGGAGGTTTAATAGTCCTCGCAGGCCTCTTTATGATTTATGCAACAATGAACGCATAATTTAACTTGAATACAATGAGTGGATTAGAAATAGAAAGAAAATTCCTCGTAAAGAAAGGCGACGCATATAAAAGCGCCGCCTTTTCTAGTAGTCATATTCAACAAGGTTATATTCCTGCAGAAGGTGCTACCGTGAGAATTCGAGTACGTGATGATAAGGCTTATCTCACGATTAAAGGAAAATCAGTGAATGGGGGTATGACTCGCTATGAGTTTGAAAAAGAGATTAGTATGGATGAGGCACAACATCTCTTACAACTTTGCCAGGGAGGAGTGATTGACAAACTCCGTTATTTGGTAAAAAGTGGCAATCATACTTTTGAAGTGGATGAGTTCTATGGCGACAATGAAGGATTGATCATGGCAGAAGTGGAATTGACAGATGAAACTGAGGCTTATGAAAAACCAGAATTCATAGGCATGGAAGTGACAGGCGACAAGCGCTTCTATAATTCCCATCTTTTAGTCAATCCATTCTTTAAATGGCGTGATACTTTGCCAAAAGAATACCAATCGTGAAGGAAAAATAACGATATTTGGTTAAATATTAATTGATTTTGCATTTTTACTTTCAATTTATACGATTAAGTGCGAAATATTTTATAATTTTGCAGCCGTATAAAAGAGAAAGAATAGAAAATGGCAGAATTAGATAGAGGAAGTTTCGGTAGCAAGATAGGTTTGATTCTTGCTACTGCGGGTGGTGCTGTAGGTTTGGGTAATGTATGGCGCTTTCCTTATATGGTTGGTCAGAATGGTGGCGCAGCCTTTATTTTGGTTTATATTGGGTGTGTGCTATTGTTGGGCATTCCTTGTATGGTTTCTGAGTTTATTATTGGGCGCCATGGGGCTTCCAATACAGCTCGGGCTTACACGAAATTATCGAATGGCAAGGCTTGGAAATGGGTGGGATACCTAGAGGTTCTCACGGGATTTTTGATTACGGGCTATTATGCTGTGGTTTCAGGATGGTGCTTGCAGTATGTGTATGCGAGTATCATGGGAGAGTTGCATGGTGACCCTGCCTTTGTGACTAATTATTTCAAGGAATTCTCTTCCGACCCAATTCGCCCAGTGATGTGGACTGTGGTAATCTTTTTGATTTCTCATTTCGTTATCATACATGGCGTGAGAGGTGGCATCGAAAAGGCTTCTAAGGTGATGATGCCTGTGTTGTTTATTCTCTTGCTTATCATTGTAGTGGCTGCTTGTATGCTTCCTGGGTCAGGCAAGGGCGTTGAGTTCTTGTTGAAACCAGACTTCGCTAAGTTTGACAGAGGGGTATTTTTAGGGGCACTTGGACAGTCGTTTTATTCCTTGAGTATTGGTATGGGTTGCATCTGTACGTATGCTTCTTATTTCAGTCGCCAAACTAATCTCTTTAAGTCAGCTCTTCAGATTTCACTGATTGATTTCATGGTGGCTATCTTGGCTGGATTGATGATATTCCCAGCAGCATTCTCAGTGGGTGTTTCTCCTGATAGTGGTGCTTCGCTAATTTTTATTACTTTGCCTAATGTCTTTAATGAGGCATTTGCTAGTATGCCGGTATTGGGATGGATTATTTCTTTACTATTCTATGTGTTGCTTTCGTTGGCAGCGCTTACTTCTTTGATGTCGCTTCATGAGGTGAATACTTCTTTCTTTTATGAGGAATTGAAGATAAATCGCAAGAGTGGTGCGCTTATAGTTACGGTATCATGTGCTGTTATCGGTGCGTTTTGTTCGCTCTCTTTGGGAGCTACCCATTTGCTCACCTTTGCAGGTAAGAGCTTATTTGATTGGTTCGACTTCATCACAGGACAGGTGTTCTTGCCAATAGCAGGCTTCTTGACATGTTTGTTCGTTGGTTGGTATATTCCGAAGAAATTGGTGCGTGATGAGTTTACAAACTGGGGAACATTGAAGGGCTCGCTTTTTGGTGCTTATTTGTTCTTGGTACGTTTTATTTGCCCAATATTGATCTTGTTGGTGTTCTTGAACCAGTTGGGAGTGTTGGATGGTATAATATAATAAGGTATGGAAAATAGAGGTAATTTTGGAACTAAACTAGGCGTGATATTGGCTACGGCTGGTTCTGCTGTCGGTCTTGGCAATATTTGGCGCTTTCCTTATATGGCTGGTCAGAATGGCGGTGCAGCTTTCATTCTGATTTATTTGGTATGTATTGTCTTGCTGGGTATTCCTGGCATGATGGGTGAGTTTATTATCGGGCGTCACTCTGCGGCAAATGCAGCTCGCTCTTATAAGAATTTGGCGAATGGTAAGCCTTGGGGATTCATTGGTTACATGGGAGTGTTTACTTCCATGATTATTCTTGGTTTTTATGCCGTGGTGGCAGGATGGTGCTTGCAATATCTTTATGCCAGTATTGTAGGTCAAATACATGGAGATGCTAATTTTGTGAAGGACTACTTTGTGGCATTCTCTTCCGACCCTATTAAGCCTACTTTGTGGACTGTTGCTTTCATCTTAATTACCCATACGGTTGTAGTGCGAGGTGTGCGCAATGGCATAGAGAAAGCATCCAAGATATTGATGCCGATACTTTTCGTGCTGTTGATCGTGATAGTAATGGCTTCTTGTTCGTTGCCTGGGGCTATCAAAGGAGTCGAATTCTTGTTGAAGCCCGATTTCTCCAAAGTCGATGAGAATGTTTTGTTGGAGGCATTGGGACAGGCATTCTTCTCACTAAGTTTGGGTACGGCTTGCCTTTGTACCTATGCTTCTTATTTTAATCGTCAGACTAACCTGTTGAAGTCTTCTAGTCAGATTGTTGTCATTGATACGATGATAGCGATTTTGGCTGGCTTGATGATATTTCCTGCTGCCTTTTCGGTAGGAATCAATCCAGATAGTGGTCCATCTTTGATATTTATCACCTTGCCGAATGTCTTCCAGCAAGCTTTTGGAAGTATGCCTGCTGTCGGTTATGTCATTTCGGTGTTGTTCTATGCTTTGTTGGTATTGGCAGCTTTGACTTCTACCATCTCCATGCATGAGATAGGTACGGCATTCTTTTATGAAGAAAAAAAGATTAGCCGAAAGAAAGGGGCTTGGGTGGAGACGATTGCTTGTTGTGTCATCGGTGTCTTCTGCTCACTTTCTCAGGGAGCTGTGCCAGAACTATCACTCTTTGGAAAGGATTTCTTGACTTGCTGTGACAATCTGACGGCACAATTCTTGATGCCTCTTGCTTCTTTCCTTACTTGCTTGTTCTTGGGATGGTATGTTCCAAAGAAAGTTGTGAAAGATGAGTTTACCAATTGGGGCACGTTGAAGGGAACGCTATTCCCTGTTTTCTTGTTTATGATTCGTTTCGTGAGTCCTATCTGTATATTCATGATATTCCTGCATCAAATGGGAGTAATATAACTAAAAATATTTTTTGCAGCCTTATGTCTAGAATGTGACATAAGGCTGTAATCGTTCTATCTCGGCAGGTGGAAAATCATGTAAGAGCTTTAGGTCTTGTAGACTTTTGATAGGCCCTCTCAATCGCCGATAGTCACATATTTCTTTTGCTTGGTAGAAATTGATGTAAGGATGGCGTCGCAGTTGGTTGAGGGAAAGTTGGTTGATATTGATTTTGCGTATAGCCGTGTCATCAAGATGAATAAAGGAAAGGGCCTGCTCCGGAAAGCCTTCGATTTCTAATAGTTGATGGGTGGATGCAAATCCGCCTAGTTGTTCTCGGTATCGAATGATGGCTTTGGCATAACCACTTCCGATGCCCGGTATTTTCTTTAGTTCAGTGGTGTCTGCCGTGTTGAGAGGAATGTGTTGCCCTGGCTTAATCTTTTGTGGATAACTATAGATATTTTTCTCCTCAGTTGTTTCATTAGCATGAGAGGTAGAAAATTGTTGTTCCTTTCTTTTGAACGGATAATTACGTTCTTGATGATAAAATTTTGAGGCAGGTTGGTAATCTTCTGAAATTCGAATGAATGGTCGAAGAATTTCAAATTGTTTCTTGGTGAGTCCATAGAGTTGGGCAAAATCGTTGGCTGTATGATAAATCCCTCCTTTTGCCCTATAGCGATAAATGCTTCTTACTTGCCATCCGTTAAGTCCTAGTCTTAGCAGGGTAGTGCTGTCGGCGGTGTTGGGGTCGAAAGTGAATAGCTCATGCGGAATATTATCCACCTTATAATATAAGGGATGTTTTTGAGATGCTTGTTGAATACTTGTGGAGTCAGTAGAGGAGATGGAAGGGGTTGCCTGTCTTTCTCTTCCTAGAAACATGACGAGTAAAATAATTGCAATGAGTACAGCCAAGATGATTAAAAGAGCTTGGCGGTCGTTGCGTTGAAGATAAAAGAAATCTTTAATCATAACTGTTTTCGCATTTGGTGAATAGAAAAGTCGGGATTACTGGACTCGAACCAGCGACCTCATCGTCCCGAACGACGTGCGCTACCAACTGCGCTAAATCCCGATTGATGCTGCAAAGATAGTATAAATCATAGATAAAGCCAAATAAATCACTACTTTTTTATACTTTTTTGAAAGAAAAGTGCAAAAAAATTTGCAGATATAAAAATAATATAGTACCTTTGCACCCGCAAATGAGAAATCATGCGCAAATCATAATGATGGTGCCATAGCTCAGTTGGTAGAGCAAAGGACTGAAAATCCTTGTGTCCCCGGTTCGATTCCTGGTGGTACCACTTCTAATAGGCCGAATCTCTTCATAAAGAGGTTCGGTTTTTTCTTTTTCTTTTTTCCTACTTTCATTTATTTTTCGTACCTTTGTCGCCGTAAGCAACTAATGATATAAACAATATGAGACTAATGACGTTATCACTAGCCTTGGCACTTTCAACAATATGCTGTGCGCAAGGAAGAAAGGAAATAAATTTAGCTTCTTGGGATTTTTCTCAAGACGGGAAATCTTGGCACCAAGTAACTGTACCTCATGATTGGGCAATAGCTGGTCCTTTTGATAAGAAATGGGATCTTCAGCATGTGGCCATCAAGGAAAATGGAGAAACACATGCCACGGAACATTCTGGCCGTTCAGGTGCCTTGCCTTGGATAGGCAAGGGCGAATATAAGACAACGTTTAAGATGCCTGAAGGTTACAAGCATACAGAGATTTACTTTGATGGTGCCATGGCTGAGCCACAGGTTTATGTCAATGGCAAGAAGGCTGGTGAATGGAAATATGGATATAATGCCTTTCGACTGGATATTACTCCGTATATTGTAAAAGGTGAAAATACGATAGATGTGAAGCTCGAAAACTTGGAGGAAACCAATCGATGGTATCCGGGTGCTGGCATCTATCGCCCTGTGAAACTTGTCTTTACGGGTGATGCGAGCATCAATCCGTGGGGCACTTTCTTCCGTACGATTTCAGCTGATTCCAATAAAGCGGTGTTAGGATTGGATCTAGCGGTGGCTGGAAAAGGCAAGAAGCTGACCGTTCGTGCGAATCTTCTAGATGCCAATCGACAGAATGTGGCTTCTCGTGGTGTTACCATAGGTGCGAAAGGGCAGGGGAGTACGCAATTTGAATTGGCAAATCCACAATTATGGTCTCCTGAATCTCCTAACCTTTATACGCTTCAACTCTTCTTGTATCAAGGAACTAAGTTGATTGATAAAACCGAACAGAAGGTAGGCATCCGCACCTTGGCATTTAGTAAAGAACATGGTTTCCAACTGAATGGGGAGAGTCGTAAGTTCCGTGGTGTTTGTTTGCATCACGACCTAGGACCATTGGGCGCTGCTGTGAACAAAGCTGCACTCATTCGTCAAATCCGCATCATGAAGGAGATGGGAGCTGACGCTATTCGCACGTCCCACAACATGCCTTCACAGATGCAAATGGAGGTGTGTGACTCTATGGGTATGATGGTGATGGCAGAAAGCTTTGATGGTTGGAAAGAGTTGAAGGTGAAGAATGGCTATGGCAGATTCTATGATGAGTGGTGGCGCAAGGACCTTGCGAATTTGATTCTTGGTCATCGCAATCATCCTAGTATCGTGATGTGGAGTATTGGTAATGAGATTCCTGAGCAATGGAAGAAGGAAGGTGCTGAGCGTGCCAAGATGATGCGCGACTTCTGCCATACCTTGGATGATACGCGTATGGTTACTTGTGGAGCCGATCAAGTGGACGGTGATGTGAAGAGTGGCTTCTATGCAGCTGTTGATGTGCCTGGTTTCAATTATCGTGTGCATAAGTATCGTCCAAACATAGGCAATATGCGCCAAGGCTTTATTCTTGGCTCTGAGACTGCTTCTACGGTGAGTAGCCGTGGTGCGTATAAATTCCCAGTGGAAGTGGGATATGGGAAGACTTATGAGGATGGCCAGTGCAGCAGTTATGATGTAGAACATTGTTCTTGGAGTAATTTGCCAGACGACGATTGGGAATTGCAGGATGATGAGAAATGGACATTGGGCGAGTTTGTTTGGACAGGCTTTGATTATCTTGGCGAACCTAGTCCATACGATGCTTATTGGCCATCTCGCAGTAGTTATTTCGGCATCGTGGACTTAGCAGGTATTCCAAAGGATCGTTACTATCTCTATCGCAGTCATTGGAATAAAGAAAAGCATACCATTCATTTGCTTCCACACTGGAATTGGGAAGGACGTGAGGGGCAAGTTACTCCTGTATATTGTTACACGGACTATCCTTCGGCTGAACTTTTCGTAAATGGAAAGAGCCAAGGCCGTATCGCTAAAGACAAGAGTAGTCGATTGGATCGCTATCGTTTGCGTTGGAACGATGTGCGTTATGAACCAGGTGAATTGAAAGTGGTTGTCTATGATGAAATGGGCAAGAAGGCTGGAGAGCAGGTGGTTCGTACGGCATCAGCGCCTATGTCCTTACGTCTGGAGGCTGATAGAGAAGTGATTAAGGCTGACGGCAACGACCTAAGTTTCATCACGGTCTCTATGGTGGATAAGGATGGCAATGCCTGTCCTACAGTCAATGACGAATTGACCTTTGAGGTTTCGGGTGCTGGAAGTTATAAGGCGGCATGCAATGGTGATGCCACTTCTCTGGAACCTTTCACCCAGCCTCTGATGAAACTTTTCAATGGCAAGCTCGTTGTGATTGTTCAGAGCGGTACTTCCAAGGGCAATATCCTGTTGAAGGTAAAGGATGCTCAACGTGGCATTGAGAAAACAATCGATATTAGTGCAATTTAATAAAAATAGTTAGATGTTACAACGTGACTATATCCAACGACTGATTCGTGAGTTTATGGCGGCGCTCGAAAGAATGCTCGAAAAGAAGGAGGTGGAGGTGAGGCGTGAGAAAATCAAGGAGCTCTATGATGCTTACGTGGGGCCTTACGCCTTTTACTCCATCGCCACCATCGACGATGTGATGAAGGCGATGGCAGGCATTGCCGATGAGGAGAAGCGCCTCTCCAAGATGGATATGCTCGCCGAACTATACTACCATGAGGCGGATATGGTGGGGCAACCCGCAAGAGACGAACTTCTCAACAAGGCCTTCATGCTCTTTGACTATGTGGAGACCCATGGCGATACCTTCTCCATTGAGAGACGGCAAAAGATGGAGAGCATCAAGCGAGAGGTCGGCTAAAAGTCAATCTGCTGATTACGAGATGAAGTTGCGAGATAGGATGGGACTGTTTCGAGAGAAGACCCATACCACCAAGGCTTTGGTCAACACATTTGTCACGACATACGGCGTGGCTAATGGCATACATTCGAGCATCGTAAATAGCGAAGTTACGCTAGATGGGTTGTTTGAGGCGTAAAGATAGGCAGGATTACCTCAGCAACCATTTCCAAATCGGCACCACTGCTATGGTCTGTCCGTCCACTTCTATCTCTGTTTGATAGTCGCGGGTGATGACATA
>CAVKNU010000003.1:0-48641 GCA_963657465.1 Lachnospiraceae bacterium | reverse complement strand
GAGCCTTGCCCACAATGAGTGGGTCGAGGATACGAGAGGTAGAGCCCAGAGGGTCAACAGCAGGATAAATACCGAGAGAGGCAATCTTACGAGAAAGCTCTGTTGTGGCATCCAAGTGAGTAAAGGTAGTGGCTGGAGCAGGGTCGGTCAAGTCGTCGGCAGGCACATATACAGCCTGTACGGAAGTGATGGAACCATTCTTGGTAGAAGTGATTCGCTCCTGCATGGCACCCATCTCAGAAGCCAATGTAGGCTGATAACCTACGGCTGATGGCATACGGCCCAGCAACGCTGAAACCTCAGAACCAGCCTGGGTGAAACGGAAGATGTTATCGATGAAGAACATGATGTCGGCAGCCTCGCCGTTCTTGCCACCATGGTCGCGGAACTCCTCAGCAACGGTCAGTCCAGAGAGCGCCACGGAAGCACGTGCCCCAGGTGGCTCATTCATCTGACCATACACGAGGGTAGCCTGACTCTTGGCAAGCTCCTCTGGGTCAACCAGTGAGAGGTCCCATTTGCCTTCTTCCATGGCTTTCTTAAACTTCTCACCATACTTGATAACGCCAGACTCGAGCATGTCTCGAATCAAGTCGTTACCCTCACGAGTACGCTCACCTACACCTGCGAATACAGAGTAGCCGTTGTGTCCCTTGGCGATGTTGTTGATCAACTCCATGATGAGCACGGTCTTACCAACACCTGCACCACCGAAAAGACCAATCTTACCACCCTTCATGTAAGGTTCGAGCAAGTCGATGACCTTAATACCCGTAGCGAGCATCTCCTTGTGGGTTGACAACTCGTCAAACTTAGGAGCCTCACGGTGGATAGGGTAAGCGCCCTCCATGTCCAAACGCTTCATACCATCAATAGGCTCGCCGATGACATTCATCATGCGGCCCTTGATTTGCTCTCCGGCTGGCATGGTGATAGGGCTGCCCGTAGAGACAACCTCCAAGCCACGCTGTAAGCCATCGGTGTTGTCCATAGCGACACAGCGAACCGTATCCTCACCGATGTGCTGCTGCACCTCAATGATCAGGTCGCGTCCGTCTGGGCGTTTCACCTTTAGAGCTTCGTAAATCTTTGGAAGCACCTTCTCTGGATTCTCGCCCTTGGTATCGAAATAAACGTCGATAACAGGACCGATAATCTGCGAAATGCGTCCGTTAATTTGTGACATAAGCTTATTAGTTTAAAAAGTTTATATATTATTATTGTTCTATTTGCAAAAGTAACAACAATTTTCGGAAACCGCAAAATAATCTAGAGTTTTCTTCCGCTTTAAACTATTTTTAGTTCCGTTTAAACCATTTTTTCCTTAGATGCTCAACTCGTCCAAGACCTTGATGAGCTTGCGATCGAATGGTTTGTCTGATCGAATGGCTTCTGACAGCGGAACATACACCACCTCATTGTTGCGAACACCAATCATGACATTGCGTTGTCCCTGCATGATGGCCTCGATGGCGCCACAGCCTGTGCGGGAAGCAAGGATGCGATCACGTGCAGAAGGGCGACCTCCACGCTGCAAGTGGCCTAGGATAGACACACGTACATCAAACTCAGGGAACTCCTTGCGTACACGGTCTGCATAATAGAGCGCACCGCACTTAGGGCTCTCAGACACAATGACGATACAGCTCTTCTTAGACTTGCGGATACCACGCTCCATGAACTGTGCCAACTGGTCAACATCGGTGCTGTCCTCAGGAATGATGGCAGCCTCGGCACCACTGGCGATGGCACTGTTCTGAGCCAAGAAACCTGCATCACGTCCCATTACTTCAATGAAGAAAATACGCTCATGGCTCTGTGCCGTGTCACGAATGCGGTCCACACACTCTACGATGGTATTCATGGTTGTGTCATAACCGATGGTGTTGTCTGTACCATAAAGGTCATTATCTATGGTGCCAGGAAGACCGATGCAGCAGATGTCATACTCACGTGCGAAGTTCATCGCACCCGTGAGCGAACCGTTGCCACCAATCACCACCAAAGCATCGATTTCCTCCTGTTGGATGGTCTCGTATGCTTTCTGGCGACCTTCCTCGGTCATAAACTCCTTGGAGCGAGCCGTTTTCAAAATCGTGCCACCCGTGCCGATAATACCGCTCACATTCTCGGTTGTAAATGGTTTGATCTCACCATTTATCAACCCATCATATCCACGATAGATAGCCTTTACATTAAATCCATTGTAGATGGCCGAGCGGGTAACCGCACGAATGGCTGCGTTCATGCCAGGAGCATCACCTCCTGATGTCAGAATGCCTATAGTCTTAATCTTTGCCATACTATATACCTTAATTTTATGATTATTAATCTGATTGTTCGTTTCTCAATGTTTATTGTATAGATGCGAGTGCCCACCAAGGGTTAATAGCCAGTGAGTGCTCGACTTTGTTTTTCGAGTACCTGTTAAATGTTTAGATAGACAGTGCCTGCCACGAGTGTATGGGAAAGCCACATGATGACCAACCCTACGACACCACCCAAGAGGGCCTTCCAGCCGATGTTGCGGAAGAACCATCCCATGTGCATGTGCTCCATCTTCATCAGAGCCAAGCCACTGATTGTGCCGATGCCCAGGATATTGCCACCTGCCATTACGCAATAGGCTATCACCTGCCAATAGATTCCATTGGTGCTATATGCAGTCACAAGGTCTGACACAAGGTCGTCCTGCCCTACCAAGTCTGGCAGAGAGAAGAAATTCATGGCTGTCGCAAAGTTATCAAGCACGGTGCTGACCAATCCAGCCATCACACCATGCAGCCATACATTAGGGTTGCTTTCACTAATATTGAAATAGGTTATGATACCATCAAAAGCTCCCGTCTCCTTCACGACGCCAATGGCGAGCATGATGCCCATCACGAAAAGAATCATTTGGATGACGCCATACTGGAGCACACGTGGAGTGCGAAGGTTCACCATCGCATCCATGTTCATCAGTTTACGATTAAAGATTTCGTTCACAATCCATAGAACCGACAGCACACAGAGTGCGCCCAAGAAGGGACTTAACTGGGTGATGCCGTGGAAAGTAGGGATAAACCACAAGCCTCCGATGCCCACAAAGAGCATCAGCAATCGCTGCCATGCGTTAAGGCGAGTGTCATCGCCACGATAAGGCATGACAATCCATTCCGTCTCCACACGTTCTGGAAGGTTTCTTGAAATCAAATAAGTAGGAATCAACCATGCAACCAAACATGGCAATATCAAAGACATAGAGAAATGGGTGGCAGTTACTGCTCCCATGTTCCATAGTACGAGTCCTTCAGGGTTACCGATTACCGTGAGCGCTCCTCCGCAATTGGCAGCCAAAAGGATGGCACTGCCATAAAACATTCGCAGACGGCGGCTTGGAATAATGCTGTGCATGATGGTAAGCATCATCACAGTAGTTGTCAAGTTATCAAGATTGGCAGAGATGATGAATGTCACCGTTCCCAATATCCACAACATCTTCTTGCTCTTCCGAGTACGAAGCAATTGGCGGATGAAATCAAAGCAACCATTGTTGCTTAATATCTCAACGATTGTCATCGTAGCCAATAGGAAGAGGACTATTTCTGCTGCTTTTCCCACATAAGGAAGGAAAATATAACGAGCGATGAAATTCTTGACGGTAATACTGTTGGCTGGCAATTCTCCCAAGCCTTCGGGATGGAGAAAGTGCGAAAACTCGTAAGCATGCTGACTAGTCACAAAGTCCATACCGAAACAAATGTAGAGAACCCATCCCACCGTTCCAGCAAAAATGGCTACGGCAGCACGGTTCACCTTGGTGATATTCTCCGTGGCAATCAGGAGGTATCCCATCAGTAATATGGCTACAATGACTATCGTCATAACTTAAAAATTTAACTTTCTGAACGCAAAGATAACAATTAATCTGAAATAAACGGCAAAGTCATGCAAAAATTAAATCCGTTTAACGGAATTGTTACACTTTGAGGGCATTTGATGGGTGGTTTTGCAATCTCTACCTTGCAAAATCTTCCTCAAAGACCACACAGAAGCCAAAATGCCGATGAAAAGGATGATTCCTCCCACGAACAGTTTCACACTCCAGGCTTGCATGCTGAGCGCAACCACCAACACTAGTGCAACCAGCAAGAGATGAAACAGCCCATATCCCACGGCATGGCGAGACGGAACATAACCATAATGAACATACGCAAAACTCATGACTCCAAGCGCCTCCAAACAGTATGCTAGGGTTATACCTGCCCCCATGCCTGACAACCCCCAGAAATGGTAACCTCCCATTTCGCACCCCATGAGCAGACAAGTAGCCATGGCTTCCTGCCCCATAAATACCCGCGAGTCTCCTCTTGACAAAGGTATGTATTCGATGGGCAAATAGACGGCTTTGAACAGCATACTTACTGCTGCAATCTGAGCCATCGGGGTCATGGCAGAAAATTGACTATTATATAATATTGGTATAGCAATGGGAAGAATAAGAATGATAAACGCCAATATGGGACCCATCAGAAGAAGATTGATCTCCATCTGCTTATTGACGCAAGCGTTGAAAGAAGCGCCCTGCTCCACCATTGAAGACAAGCGTGGGAAATAATCCGATTCCATCGCCGAGAACACCATTCCGGCATAGACCAACACCAATGTGCAAGCAGCATTGAAGAGACCTACCGTCTCTAGATCACCTCTGTTATTTAAATAGGTGCGTATCAAGAACTCTGCACCACTATTGAGCATTGCCGCTGCCACAAATGCCAATCCCAGCTTCACGACAGGACAACCTCGGCGCAAGAAGTGCCAAGAGAGACTATAGCGTAAGGGATAATAACGGCAAGAATGATGCACTGCAATCAACCATTGGGTAAATGCCAACAAAAACAGAACGGGAACAATCCCCTTCTCGCCCCATATATAATAAATAGGTGCAGAAATAAGAAGCGAAGCCATCACCCCGACCAAGGAAGCAAAAGCGATGCTACGTAATTGTCGAGTAGCCTTGAGAACGGCTAGTTCGCCACCAAGAAGCGTAGAAAATGCCACCACTGGCGACAGCAACAAGAAGTGAAGCGTATGGTTTCCCCATCCAAACGTAAAAGAATCGAGCCATGGGCAGAGCAATGCACAAAGCAACATGCCCATGACGGCAGCAATCAAGGTCAACGACCGAATCAAGCAAACTGAATCTGTAAGAAGCGTATGGTTATCAGTGTTTTCTTGTCGGTCTCGATTGGCAGAGAAATTCACCGAGATGGCCTGCACGCCACTCGTAGGCAATCCCAAATTGGAAGAAGCCACCAGCAAGGATATTGTGGAATTGAAAAGTGACACCAAGCCCATGCCGCTAGGTCCCAGAAACATCGCGGCAAACTTATTTCTTACAATTCCTATCAGTATATTCAGTCCTTGCACTCCACCAAACAAGCCAGTATAGTGCAAAATATGCGAATAACTCCCCTCTTTTTCCATTTTTCTCATACCTAAATTAACGTAAATCGAATCTTTTTATTACCTTTGCACACATGAAATTAAGCATCATCATACCAGTTTATCGCACTCAAGACACATTACAGCGATGTGTCGATAGTATTTTGAGCCAATCATTCACCGACCTAGAAGTCGTGTTGGTAGATGACGGTTCTCCAGACCATTGCCCGATCCTCTGCGACGATTATGCTAAGAAAGACCCTCGTGTCAGCGTAATTCACAAGGAAAATGGTGGTCTAAGTGACGCCCGTAATGCAGGTATCCTGCAAGCCCAAGGCGAGTACATCACCTTTATCGACAGCGACGATGAAATTGCGCCTAACACTCTAGAACCGCTCATGACAGATTTGGCAAAGCGTACGGAAATTGATATTTTGGAATATCCTGTACTTGAAAGAAAAGGACATAGCCAAAAGGAACGCTTATTGACTTTTCTGCCAAAAAACTATTTTTCGGCATTGGATTATTGGTTTGAAGGCAAAGCTTTCGAACACACATATGCTTGCAATAAAATCTACAAGCGCCAATTATTTGAGCATGTCAAGTTTCCCGTGGGCAAAGCGTTCGAGGATGTATATACCTTACCCCTACTAATCGGTCTGCTGCCTTATGATGAGCAAGATCATAAGCTTAAGGTAAACATACGGACCACCAATGTGGGGCGCTATATTTATCATTGGAATGAAAAGGGTATCACCGCCAATGCCACCGCCAAAGAACTTCACCAGCTTTATGAGGCACACGATAAGACAATGAACTATGTGGTGTGGGAATTGAAATTCCGCCCGGAATTGTTGGAGCATTACTGCAACGGTGTACAATGTTTCTTGACGCACATTCTCAACATATTACTCGACCTTTACGAAGAGGCTGGCTACGAGAAACAAACACCGAGCATCGTGAAAGAGCTTCCAGAACTACTCGACCTCTGCACGATTACTTCATTCAAACTCAACATGTTATCACTTCTTGGATATAGACGATTATGCAAGCTCAGCAAAATGATTCACAAGTTTTACAAACGCCATTGATAAGCTTTATCATCACGGCTTACAACCTGCCAACCGAATACTTGGAGGAATGCCTACGAAGCATTCTCCAGCTATCGTTGAATGCCAAAGAAAGAGAGATTATCCTCATCGACGATGGCAGTGACACTTGTCCGCTCTATGAATTGGCAGCGTATAAGGACGAATGTATCTATCTCCGCCAAAGCAACAAGGGAGTAAGCGTTGCACGCAATATGGGTTTGCGTATAGCGAAAGGAAAGTACATACAATTCATTGACGGCGATGATTACTTGATCCAAGCTCCTTATGAGCATTGCCTGGATCTTGCCCGGTATCACAATCCAGACATTGTGACTTTCAACTTCTCAAAAGACAATGATAGCGAAGTATCCTTCGAATTACCAACTCCCATCAACGGTGCTAAATATCTCAGTACTTACAATTTGAAAGGATCGGTATGCACGTATCTCTTCCGTAATGCTATCGTGGGTAGCTTGGAATTTACTCCTGGCATGAAATATGGCGAGGATGAGGAATTTACGCCACAACTGTTTCTGAGAGCCGAACGCATCTTCAAGACAGAGACCCTATCTTATTATTACAGGAGTCGTAAGGATTCCACATTACATCAACAGGACAAGCATGAGTTGGATGTGAGAATGAGCAACAACCTGGAAGTAATCTTCCACTTACAAGACTTATTGGAGAAAGTTCCACCAATGGAGCGCCAAGGCTTAAACAGAAGAATTGCGCAACTCACCATGGATTATATATACAACACCATCAAATTGCAACATTCTTTCAAATCTCTCAACCTTTGCATCAAAACGCTGCGAGAGCATGGTCTGTTTCCTCTCCCCAACAAGAACTACACCAAGAAATATACCCTATTTCGCAAGATGACCAATTCGTACGCAGGACGCTTGCTACTCTTGTTCAGCATAAAATAGAAGTTCTATGAAGATTCTTTTAATGGGTGAATACAGTAATGTACATGCCACTTTGGCCAAAGGCTTGCGTGCATGGGGGCATGAGGTGACCGTACTTTCCAATGGCGACTTTTGGAAAGATTATCCTCGTGACATTGACTTGTGCCGCACCCCCGGCAAACTAGGAGGCATCCGTTATATGTTGAAGTTATATGGTCGCGTCTTGCGCCGATTGCGTGGTTACGACATCGTGCAACTTATCAATCCTATGTTCTTGGAACTTAAGGCAGAACGCATCCTCCCCATTTACCAATACTTACGCCGACACAACAAAAAAATAGTGCTAGGTGCCTTTGGCATGGATTATTTTTGGGTGAGTTCGTGCATAACAGATAAGCCTTTGAGATATAGCGACTTTAATATAGGAAACCAATTACGACAAAACACCGATGCGCTCCGTGAACGCAAAGACTGGCTAGGAACTTCCAAAGAAAAGCTCAACCGCTATATCGCCCAGACCTGCAATGGCATTGTGACAGGACTCTATGAATACTGGGTATGCTATTCATCCGCCTATCCCCATAAAACAGTTTTCATCCCCTATCCCATAAAAAAAGCATCTTCACTACAAACCGACAGAAAAGAAAGGGAACATGAAAAAATTAAATTTTTCATCGGTATCAATCGCACCCGAAGTGAATACAAAGGAACAGACATCATGCTGCGGGCAGCACAAGACTTAGCTCACAAATACCCACACAAAATGGAACTCTCCATTGCCGAAAGCGTCCCTTTTGCCCAATACGTGAAAATGATGAATGGTAGTGATGTGATTCTCGACCAATTATACAGTTATACTCCAGCTATGAATGCCCTTGAAGCCATGGCACATGGTATCATTTGTGTAGGAGGTGGTGAGCCCGAAAATTACGAAATCTTGAAAGAACAAAACTTGCGCCCAATAATTAATGTGAAACCTAGCTACGAAAGTGTTTATACAGAACTAGAACAACTTATGCTTCACCCAGAACGCATTCCGCAGCTTCAGAAAGACAGCATATCCTATATTCACAAACATCATGACTATCTGAAGGTGGCACAAACATACATCGATTTTTATCAAAAAATCTCCGAATAACAAACTCAAAAAAAATCGAATACCCACAAACGGATATTCGATTTTTATACTTTTCAATCTTGAAAGAAGATTAAGCCTCAGCAGGAGCAGCCTCTTCAGCAGCAGGAGCAGCTTCAGCCTCTGCCTGAGCAGCAGCTTCAGCAGCCTTCTTGTCAGCTACCTTCTTAGCGATTGCTTCATTCATCTTCTTCTCTGCCTCGAGTTCCTTAGCAGCAGCATCCTTCTTAGCCTTAGCCTCGTTCTCACGAACAGCAGTAGCCTTCTGATCCTTGCCAGCCTTCCAAGCGTCGAAACGCTTCTGAGCCTCAGCCTCATCGAAAGCGCCCTTCTTAACGCCACCACGGAGGTGCTTCATCAAGTAAACGCCCTCGCTCTTGAGGATGTTACGAACTGTGTCTGTTGGCTGTGCACCTGTCTCTACCCAGTAGAGGGCGCGATCGAAATTCAAATCTACAGTAGCAGGATTGGTGTTAGGATTGAATGTACCAATCTTCTCAGTAAATTTACCATCACGTGGTGCTCTAACGTCAGCGATTACGATACGATAAACAGCATAGCTCTTACGACCGCCGCGCTGTAATCTGATTTTTGTTGCCATTTTTTAATTATTTTTATTATGAGGTTTGAATTTTATGCTGCCATCTCGTGACAGCGGGTGCAAAGTTACTATTTTTATTTTGTTCTCCCAAATTTTTTGGAAGAAAACTTTATTTTTTCTTGTATTATCTGATTCTATCTGCTGCCTTAATGAGTTTTTCATCATCTTTGACACCTTTTTTGGCCATTGCAGTTAAAACAATGGAGACAAAAGGCAAGCATGCAGCAAACTTAACTTCCATAGCGCCATCTAAATTGACCATAGGAACAATGCCCAAATAAATCAGAGCATAATCAATATACCACAAAAGACTGAAGAGCATGCTCACTGTGCATAGAGTGATTTGCAACGGACGATTCTTGTAAAAGAAAATGGTTGCAAAAGAGATGAGAGTGGAAATGGCAATCAAGATAAAGAGAGGCACACATGTCCCCTCAATACTGATTCCTGCATCTCCATTCACGATGCCAAGATTGTAAACCATGCTCTCGGCTCCCATCGTCTTAGGCTCTATGCTAGCTATAGGGAAGAAAAGACATGCCACATAGGCAATGACAGCAACAAGTAAAAAAAGAGATTGTTTGCGCTGTATCATAACACTTTTTTTTTTAAATATCAGAATTATCCTTATTGTTGGACATAGAATCCTTAACAGGATCACGCCAGTAGATGTGATTTTCTACAAACTCTTCTGTAGCGAGCAAAGTTGGTTTTGGCAACTTCTCATAGTAGCGAGAAATCTCAATCTGCTCACGATTCTCAAACACCTCCTCCAAAGAGTCATTGTAAGAAGCAAACTCTTGAAGCTTCTTGTTGAGGTCTTGCTTGATTTCCAAAGAAATTTGATTGCTACGCTTAGCGATGATTGCAACACTCTCATAGATATTTCCTGTGGTTTCACAGAGATCCATGATATTACGAGTGACGGTGTTAACTGGTGCTTTTGACTTTTTGTAATCCATAATCCTATTTGCTATTTTATTATATTAATTGTTTCCTAAATGATTGTAAGTGTCCTCAGGATGTTCCTTTTCAAACTCCTTGCACTTCGCAATGTACTTCTCTGCTGTAGCGCGCTCTTTAGAGTCAGGATATTCATTGATGAATCCATAGCACTCATCTTCTGCATCCTGATAACGCTCCAACTGCTTACTCTCAATACTCATCTTGGCCAGTTCATACTTACCTTTCATTACCAAGATGGCAAATTCTTCACGCTTATTGCTGTAAGGATAATCTTTGAGTGCGTTTTGAGCTGTCACAATACAAGCCTCATAATTATTGCCACCACTGGTGCAATTTCCAAAATAGGTACCTAAATCGTAGTACAACTTGGCGCTCTTGTATTCTTTCTCCACCAAGAGATCTTGCAATTCGAAGAGACGATTGGTTGCCTCCTTCTTCAAATGTGCATCAGGATACAAGTCGAGATACTCCTGAAATGCCGCAATGGCAGTAACTGTTGTGCTCTGGTCAAGACGTGGCTCTGGAGCATTCATATATAGACTCTCACCCACATAGAACTTGGCATTCTCTGCATATACGCCCTTTGGATAAGAACTATAATACTTTTTGAAATATTCTGAAGCTGTCTCATAGTCCTTCATACCATATTCTGCCATTGCCAACATATAAAGACATTCTTCCCCCTCAGTAGAACCTTTCTTCATCGTGACAAGTTCCTGCAAAAGCGGAACGACACGACTGTACTTACCTTCGGCGAAGCATTGCTTGGCATATTCATATTTATAAGCATAGTTGTCGGACTTATAAACTCGGTTATATTCGCTGCCACAACTGGTCATCAGAAGGGCAACACATGCTGTTATAAGAATTGATTTCTTCATTATGTCACATTTTGTGTTGCAAAGTTACGTATAATTTGGGTATTTGCCAAGAAAAAAATACATTTTTTCGCATTTTCTCAATCTTTATAACGATTGAACCAAAATTTTTTGTAATTTTGCAAGTTATAATTCACATACGTTAAGATTTATGGATTTCAAACTCACTTCGAAATATCAACCTACGGGAGACCAACCCCAAGCCATCAAGCAACTTAGCGATGGAATACATCGTGGAGACCCAGCACAAGTATTGCTGGGCGTGACAGGTTCGGGTAAGACCTTCACCGTAGCAAACGTCATTGCCAACGTGGGGAAGCCTACGCTCATATTAAGCCATAATAAAACGCTTGCCGCTCAGCTTTATCAGGAAATGAAAGGTTTCTTTCCTGAAAACGCCGTAGAATACTATGTATCCTACTATGACTATTATCAACCGGAAGCTTACCTACCAACTACCGATACTTACATCGAAAAAGACTTAGCCATCAATGACGAGATTGACAAGCTACGACTAGGAGCTGTTTCTGCCCTGTTGTCTGGCAGAAAAGACGTGATAGTGATATCTTCCGTATCCTGCATCTACGGTATGGGAGGCCCAGTGGCCATGCAAGAGAACATCATCAAGATCAAACGTGGACAACGACTTGACAGAAATGAGTTTCTACGTAAATTGGTGGATGCGCTCTATGTACGAAACGACATCGAACTCAAACGTGGCAACTTCCGTGTGAAAGGAGAGACTGTTGATATTTTTATGGCCTATAGTGACAACGTGCTGAGAGTAAACTGGTGGGATGACGAAATAGACTCCATCGATGAGGTGGACGCTGTGACTTATCACCGCTTGGAATCTTTCAATGAGTATGAAATCTATCCTGCCAATCTTTTCGTAACAACGAAAGAGCAACAAGAGCATGCCATCCGAATGATACAAGATGACCTTGTGAAACAAGAAGAATATTTCAAGAGCATCGGTGATAGCATCAAAGCACAACGCATCAAGGAACGTGTGGAATATGACATAGAGATGATCAAGGAATTGGGACATTGCTCAGGAATAGAGAATTACTCTCGTTACTTTGATGGCAGACATGCTGGAGAACGTCCTTACTGTTTGTTAGATTTCTTCCCAAAAGACTTCTTGTTGGTTGTAGATGAAAGCCATGTGAGCATACCACAGATAGGTGCCATGTATGGTGGCGACCGTGCCCGCAAGACCAATCTCGTGGAATATGGCTTTCGCCTACCTGCAGCGTTCGACAACCGTCCTCTTACCTTCGACGAGTTCCATTCCCTACTCCATCAAACCATTTATGTAAGTGCCACCCCTGCCGATTACGAATTACGCGAGTCTGAAGGGGTCGTTGTAGAACAGTTAATTCGCCCAACAGGATTACTTGACCCAGAAATAGATGTCCGTCCTAGTGAAAATCAAATTGACGATTTACTCGACGAAATCTTGACACGTACCCATCGCAACGAACGAGTACTTATCACAACGCTTACAAAGCGAATGGCAGAGGAGTTGACGGAATATCTGCTTAATCATAACGTGAAAGCTGCGTATATCCATAGTGATGTTGCTACACTCGACCGTGTAAAAATTATGAACGATTTGCGAGCTGGCGTATATGATGTCCTTGTCGGTGTCAACTTACTACGTGAAGGTCTCGATCTTCCTGAGGTTTCCCTAGTAGCCATCCTAGATGCTGACAAGGAAGGCTTTCTACGTAGTCATCGCTCGCTTACCCAGACTGCTGGTCGTGCCGCCCGTAATGTCAACGGCAAGGTCATCATGTATGCTGACAATATCACAGAGAGTATGCTACGAACCATTGATGAAACAGCTCGTCGCCGCATCATCCAGTTGAAATACAACGAGGAGCATCACATCACGCCAAAACAGATACAAAAAGCTATTACTTCCGCTCTTCCTACCACAAAAGATATAGAACCTACCACAAGCATGGGACAAGTTTCCGCCCAACGTGTCTATATTGAGCCAGACAACTCCGCAGCATTTGCGGCCGACCCTGTGATTCGCTCAATGTCTAAGCAAGAATTGGAAAAGAGTATAGCCAACACCACCGAAATGATGAAACAAGCAGCCAAGGAACTAGACTTCATGCAAGCAGCTCAATACCGCGATGAAATCATTCGTCTCCAAAAACTTCTTGAAGAAAAGAAATCCTAAGAGTGAATTTTGAGGCTTTAGAAAAATACAATAATGGCAGCTATGCTCTTCTTGCACAGCTGCCATTATATTACTACAAATAAAGATTATACAAATCCCTATTAACTTACTTACTAAACAATTCATCGAGGAATGTGTAGAACGCAGGATCCTCACCAACGATTGTCTTTACAATCTTACCGTCAGGACCTACAACAATTTTTGTTGGGAAGCCCTGAATTGCATACTTAGAAGTAACATCAGAATCGCTGCCCTTTTTATTATATACGTGCAACCAAGGCAATTCATGCTTCTTGACAGCAGCCTTCCACTTTTCTACAGTATCGTTGCAATCCACACCAACAATTTCAAACTTGCCAGCATACTTAGCATAGTATTCCTTCATCTTAGGCATACCCTTGATACACCAACCGCACCAACTTCCCCAGAAGTCGAGGATTACATATTTACCACGAAGGCTAGAAAGAGTAAATGGCTTGCCATTGATATCATCCAATGTGAAATCGGTAGCCTCTGCGCCAGCAGCCTGTACCACCTTAGCCTTCTCATCAGCTTCCTTCTGCTTCTTTGCTCTCGCAAGCATTGGGTCAATAAATGCCTTCATGCGACCATTGCGAACAGACCCTGAAAGAACGTTTGCAGCCTTGGTCATCTCATCATATCCGTCAAACTCCTGAATCAAAGTAGCACATGCGTCATAATTAGGATGCTGCTTCATAAAGTCAAGAACCTTTTCATTCTTTGCCTTGCGCATTGCAGGAGACTTCTCTTCATACTCAGCCATTAAAGCCTTCTCATCTCCACCATTTCTCATTTTCTCAGAAATAGAAGAAGTGAAATCATTGAGTTCTTTGCCAGCTGCTTCAGACATCAAGTCCACCTCGCCATATTCCTTATAGAACTTACTACCTGTGATATCGTAACGAGTCTTCAAATCGCCCTTCAATTCAGCTTTTTCGCCTGGTACGCAAATAAAGTTGAACATGCTGCGTTCTTTGCCCTTGTAGCTACTAGGTGTCATGAAATAGAAACTAGATGGTTTATCCAATGTGGTCGAATAAACGAGTTTGCCTTTCTTCAGCAAAACAGTATCTTGCTTGGCGCCACGTCCCTTCCATACGACAACGGTGTCCTTGCTAAAATTCTTCAGATCGGCCTTCAACTGAAAAGTACCGCTCTGAGCCATTGCTGCAACTGATGAAAGCATCATCGCTGCGCTTAAAATCATTGTTTTTGTCATAGTTGTTTAATTATTTTAAATTCTCTTCTTTGTTTCTTATTCGGCAAGCTTTGCATAGCGCATCCTATACTTCATATTCCGTAGTGTCAACAATACCTGCCTCAGCTAAAGCTTCTTTGCGCTCTACGCAAGTACCGCATTTACCACAGTGCTTTTCACCACCCTTATAACAGCTCCAAGTTTCGGCATAGTCAATACCCAGTCGCTTACCAATGCAAGCGATAGCCGCCTTTGTTATGTTGGTATAAGGAGCAGAGACACGTACATCCACAAATGTACCAGCAGATGCAGCTTCGTCTATGGCTTTGATGAATTCAGGACGACAATCTGGATAAATCGTATGGTCACCGCCATGGTTGGCAATGAGTACTTTCTTGAGCCCATTGCTTTCTGCGATGCCTATGGCAATACTCAACATAATGCCATTTCGAAACGGCACAACTGTTGACTTCATATTGTCTGCAGCATAATGCCCTTCAGGAATGGCATCCGCACCTTCCAACAAACTGCTCTTGAAATACTCGTGCATAAAAGCCAAGTCTATGGTAATATGCTTGATACCTAATCGTTCACAGTGCATTTTTGCATACGGAATCTCACGCTCATTGTGATTAGAGCCATAATTGAAACTGATGCCTAGCGCAATCTCATCTTTCTTGTCGTAAAGGAGGGTTATGCTATCCATACCTCCACTTACAATAATTACTGAATCTTTCATTTTCTGATAGGGCTTTATTTTCTGTAAAAACGCTTGGTTATATTACGGTCATTTACTTTATAACGTCTTTTAATTTACATCGGGTACTTACCAAGACGTTTTTTTAACATAATTATAACATTCCTAATTCTCATAAGGAGCCATTCATTTTCCATTCTTAGCCGAAAAGTAATCTAAGTGCTTCTTCCACTTTTCTGACAGGCAAGATTTCTATCTTATATTTCTTGCGGTCAATACTGCTATAGTTATACTTTGGAATTATGATATGCTGAAAACCCAACTTTTCGGCTTCTGCCACTCGTTGTTCAATACGACTTACAGGACGAACCTCACCGCTCAATCCTACTTCCCCCGCCATACACCATCCTGTTTCAATGGCTGTATCAACATTACTACTCAACACCGCAGCAATCACGCTAAGGTCCATAGCTAAGTCTGTCACCCTAAGTCCACCAGCGATGTTGAGAAAAACGTCTTTTTGCATCAACTTAAATCCTACTCGTTTTTCGAGTACAGCTAAAAGCATGTTGAGTCGTCGTTGGTCAAATCCTGTAGCCGAACGTTGGGGAGTACCATAGGCTGCAGTAGAAACCAAAGCCTGTGTCTCCACCAAAAATGGGCGCACTCCTTCTATGGCACAACTGATAGCCACACCCGACAAGCCATCATGATCTTCTGTGAGCAAAAGTTCTGACGGATTGCTCACTTGTCTGAGGCCACCTTGTTGCATTTCGTAAATTCCCAATTCTGAAGTACTTCCAAATCGATTTTTAATACTACGAAGTATGCGATACATATAATGTTGATCACCCTCAAACTGTATCACAGTATCGACGATATGTTCCAATATTTTTGGACCAGCCAATGTTCCTTCTTTATTAATATGTCCAATCAAGATAACAGGAATCCCGCTCGTCTTGGCAAATCGCAAAAGTGAAGCTGCACATTCTCTCACCTGCGAAACACTACCAGGACTACTATCTACATCCTCTGTGGCTATAGTTTGAATGGAGTCGATAACTACAATATCGGGTGCTACCTGTTGGATATTACTGAATATTTTTTCCAAAGAGGTTTCACATAATATCGAAATATGGTCAATAGAAATCGTTTCTTGCCCATTCTTGCCCTGTGATAAAAGTGAATTAGCCAACCGATCAGCTCTTAGCTTTATCTGGTGTGCACTTTCCTCTCCGCTCACATAGAGTACTTTTTTCTCCGGGATATGAAGAATGGTCTGCAGGGTGAGTGTACTCTTGCCAATACCTGGTTCACCGCCCAACAGAATGATACTTCCTTGCACCATACCTCCACCTAGAACACGATTGAGCTCGGCATCGTGCATATCAATACGCGGCTCATCATGAGCAGAGATGTCACGTAATCTCATTGGGGCTGAGCCTTCGGCATAATGGATTCCACCAAACATCGTAGCCGCACCACCATGGCGCATGGTTAATCCTGCATTACGAGCAGCTTGTGTACCAGTATCACTCGCAATACGCACTTCTTTAAAAGTATTCCATTGTCCACAATTCGGACACTTGCCTATCCATTTGGCGGATTCCTGACCACAATTGGAACAAACGTATGCTATTTTATCTTTTGCCATTTTTCTCTCTACATAATTGTTTATATGGAAATTCTCATTAGTTATTCAAACGATAGCTTCTTCAATCGATTGCGTAGCGTTTCAGCCTCACTCTTCCGAATGGAGAGCTTGATATTGCAAGTATTATCAAATTGTTGATCTACAATACGAGGATTCATATCTTTGACTATACGCATCACATCGTTCATCATTGGATAAGTAAAATCATAGCTCACAATTTCTTCCACCTGCTTGGTGACTACCTCACAATGAGCCAAGGCATCAATAGCAGCCTCACGGTAGGCCACAATCAAGCCACTGGTCCCCAATTTCACTCCTCCGAAATATCGGATTACGATGATAAGGATATTTGTAAGTTCTGCTTTTACTATTTGTCCCAAAATAGGTTTACCAGCAGTAGAAGAAGGTTCGCCATCGTCATTGGCACGAAAATCTTCTCGCTTAGGTCCTAGCATATAGGCATAACAACAATGACGGGCATCGTAATATTTTTTACGATACCCTGCAATGATTTCCTTTACTTCATCGGCTGTGTCAACATGATGCGCAAAAGCGAGGAACTTACTCCGCTTCTCGGTGTAATATCCCTCGCCAATACTTTTCGTTATGGTTTTATATTCGTCTATCATCAATTTTTATTAATCCAATTTATGAATTATCAAGCCACTTCGCAACTTAGGTTCAAACCATGTTGCTTTTGGTGGCATGATGTTGCCACTGTCAGCGATGTCCATAATCTGCTGCATGGTCACAGGATGCAAGGCCAAAGCCATTCGCATCTCGCCACTATCTACACGACGTTTCAATTCACCCAATCCTCGGAGTCCACCTACGAAATCTATTCGCTTGTCAGAACGCAAGTCCTTAATTCCTAAGATTTCGTCGAGAATCAAACGAGAAGATATATCAACATCAAGCACACCAATAGGATCTTCTGCATCGAAAGTACCTGGTTTTGTGAAGAGTCCGTACCATTTCCCATCCAAATAAAGAAGGAAAGAATGCATAGCTGCTGGTTTCAGTACGTCCAAGCCACAACTCTCTATCGCTTCTTCTATAGGAATCTTCTCATAGCAAGGAATGCCATCCTCCTCGCTTGGCACCTGAAGATTGATAGCATCAATTTCTATCACCTCGAAGTTTTTAGTCAAAGCATCAAGAAATTCATCTGAGCTTAATCCATTCAAATCTTTCACAACTCGGTTATAGTCAAGAATTGTGAGTTGACTAGCAGGGAAACAAACAGCCATGAAATAATTGTATTCTTCCTTGCCCGTGTGATGAGGATTCTGTTTAGCCTTTTCTGCACCCACAAGGGCGGCTGCTGCCGAACGGTGATGGCCATCAGCTATATAAAGATTTGGCATTTTTGCAAACTCCGCTGTAATAATAGCGATATCTTGGTCGTTACTTACTACCCAGAACTGATGGCGAAATCCATCTATCGGAGCAATAAAATCATATTCTGGCTTTGTGGCAGCATAACGTTTCAACAAATCATCAAGTACCAAGTTGTCGGGATAGGCAAAGAATACAGGCTCTATATTGGCATTACATACACGCACATGCTTCATACGGTCCTCTTCTTTGTCACGACGCGTCAACTCATGCTTTTTGATTACGCCTGTCAGATAGTCATTGACATAGGCACCAACCACCAAGCCATATTGCGTTTTGCCATTCATTGTTTGTGCATAGATATAGTATTGCTCTTTGTCATCTTGCACAAGCCATCCCTCATCTTGGAATTTTTGGAATTGTTCTGCTGCACTCTCATATACACGAGGGTCATACTCTGATGTTCCTGGTTCAAAGTTGATTTCTGGCTTAATGATATGGTAAAGGCTCTTTTCGTTCTCTCCTGCCTCGGCACGTGCTTCTTCAGAATTCAGCACATCGTAAGGACGTGACTCCACGAGTTCCACCAAGTTTTTGGGAGGGCGAAGCCCCTTGAATGGTTTGATTGTTGCCATAAAGTTGTTGTTTTAATTTCAGAATAAGAAAATATTTTGGCTTCACGAGAATGCCAATTTTATTTGTTGACCTGGAATTTGGTACAACCATCCTTGAAGAAGGCATTAATTTGCTTAGCCGCAGCAATTCCGGCATTAATATTGGCCTCTGCTGTCTGCGCACCCATCTTCTTAGGAGTAGAAAAATAACGCCCTTCAAAGTTTGCAAAGTCTTCATCTGCATCCGGCTTGATGTCTGTGATGAATTTCAAGTCTTCACGTACTGCCATCAACTTCAGGAGTTCTTCTTCATCAATAACCTCCTTACGAGCCGTATTGATCAAGATACCATTCTTTGGCATTTGAGCCACTGTCATATAATTGATACTCTTGATGGTCTCAGGAGTTGCTGGGATATGAAGAGATACGATATCACAAGTTTTGAACAATTCATCTTGACTTTCAACCGCATGGACTCCCGCAGCCTCAATGACATCTGCAGGACAGAATGCATCATAAGCAGAGACTTCCATGCCAAAACCTTTAGCTATACGAGCCACATTGCGTCCAACATTGCCAAATGCGAGGATGCCAAGCTTCTTGCCCTTCAACTCAGACCCAGCCTTGCCATTAAAGAAATTGCGAACGGTAAATACCAACAGACCAAACACAAGTTCTGCCACAGCATTAGAATTTTGTCCTGGTGTATTTTCTGCCACTACCTGATGAGCTGTAGCTGCAGCTAGGTCAATGTTGTCATAACCAGCACCTGCACGAACTACAATCTTTAGGTTCTTTGCGGCATCGAGCACCTCAGCATCTACCTTGTCAGAACGGACAATCATGGCATCGACATCCTTTACCGCATCGAGAAGTTGCGCTTTCTCTGTATATTTCTCAAGCAAGACAAGTTCATTGCCTGCTCCTTCTATTTCTTTTCTGATGCCATTCACAGCAGCGGCTGCGAATGGCTTTTCTGTTGCAACTAATACTTTCATAGTAAATCATTTGTAATTAGACAATTTTTCGCCACTTTTTCTCTGCGATTAGTGGCTTGCCTCAAATTCTTGCATGGCTTTCACAAGGGCATTGACACCTGCCATAGTCTGTGCATTGTAACAACTTGCACGGAATCCTCCAACAGAACGGTGGCCCTTTATGCCAACCATACCACGTTCGGTAGCAAACTCAAGGAATGGTTTCTCAAGTTCGGCATATTCCTCGTTCATAACGAAACAGATATTCATCAACGAACGAGATGCCTCCTCTACGGTGCCTTTGAAAAGTTTGTTGCGATCAATCTCAGCATAAAGCACTTCGGCACGTTCATGGGCACGCTTGTCTGCAGCCTCTACTCCACCGTTTTTCTTCAACCAACGAAGATTCTCCATCAATGTATAGATTGGTACCACAGGAGGAGTATTAAACATACTACCCTTATCTACATGAGTGCGATAATCAATCATGGTTGGTAATTCGCGTGGAGCCTTGCCCAACTCATCATCTTTAACGATAATGACCGTTACACCTGCCATAGACAAATTCTTCTGAGCACCTGCATAGATAGCCTTGTATTTGGACACATCAACAGAACGGCTCATGATATCTGAGCTCATATCCGCAATCAGAGATACAGGAACATCTGGATCGCGGCGAATCTCTGTACCGTAAATAGTGTTGTTGGTGGTGATGTGCAAATAATCTACATCCGTTGGCACCTTATCCTCAAACAGAGGATAGTAAGAATAGTTGGCATCGGACGAGGACGCAAGCTCTACGACCTCACCAAAATGCTTTGCCTCTTTCAATGCCTTCTTAGCCCAAGTACCAGAGTTGACATAGGCAGCCTTCTTGATGAGGAAGTTTGCAGGAATCTGCATAAACTGAAGCGAGGCGCCACCACCTAAGAAAATTACGGAGTAACCATCAGGAATATCAAGCAATTCCTTGAACAAGGAGACTGCTTCATCCACTACTGGTTGGAAATCCTTAGCACGGTGGCTGATTTCCATCAATGATAAACCTGAACCATTGAAATCCAAAATCTGCTTAGCTGTGTTCTCTATCACTTCACGTGGAAGCATTGATGGACCTGCATTAAAATTGTACTTCTTCATCTTTTGTTTATTTAAGTTTTAACGGTATTATTCTCTGCTATTAGAGATTTACATCGGCGAAGTTACGCTTTTTATTTTAAACTGCCAAATTTTTCTGCACATTTTTAGCGTTTTGAGCAAAAATCTTACATTATGTCAATCTTTCCTGCTAAATACGTGCATATTTATGCCAAAAGATAGCTTTTAGTGTACTTCTTCCACTAATGTCTTTATGCCCTTAATCTTTTCGCCCTTCACTTGCTTCAGTACTTGATGTAATCTTGGACGAGAGATAGCAACATAGGCATATCGGTCTTTTACGTCTATCTTTCCTATTTCGTTTGGTTCCAGTCCTCCTTTTTTGCAAAGGAAGCCAACAATATCACCCTTGCTAATTTTATCTTTCTTTCCTTTTCCAATATAAAGAGTTGCCATACGAGGTTGGGCTGGAGCTGGCAGGTCTGCAGGAATTTGATAATCTTCAACCTCTGCATCAACATAGTCTGGTATGTGCTCTGTTGGTCCTACCAAGAAGAAAGATCTTCCTTTCGATTCCCATCTTGCCGTACGTCCCACACGATGGATATACCCATCTTCACTCTCAGGCATGTGGTAGTGAATAATATTGTCTATGTCAGGAATGTCAAGACCACGTGAGGCAAGGTCAGTACTTACGAAAATGTTGGCACTGCCGTTGCTGAATTTATATAGAGCATCCTCACGTTGCGTCTGTTCCATTCCTCCATGGAAACTAGAAGTCACAAAACCATGCTCGTGCAGATACGCATCGGTACGTTCCACGCTGTCACGATAGTTGAGAAATACGATGCTACTCTGATCACGTAAACTACGAAGCAACTGTGATAAAGTTTCGAGTTTATCTTTCTGTGGACTTTCCACCTTATATATATGTACACGTTCTGGTACTTGCTCGTCATCCACACGATAGTCGATTTTCTCTACCCTTCCCATGTGTACGAATCTTGGGATAGCTTCGGCTTCCGTAGCAGAGAGAAGGAAATGACGTTTCAATGCAGGCAACGACTCCACCAATCGACTCATCTCGTCTTGAAATCCCATCTCCAAGCATTTGTCGAACTCATCGATTATCAAATACTGAATGTGCTCAGCTCGAAGATTGCCTTTGTCAAGATGATCGTTAAGGCGTCCTGGCGTACCAAATACAATCTGTGGACGAACTTGTTTCATAACACGATGTTCATCCATAGTCGCCCTTCCACCATAACAAGCCATGGCACGAAGTCCGCTTCCCATATTCTTCAAAACCGTAGCAGATTGCAATGCAAGTTCTCGCCCTGGTGTAACCACGATTGCTTGCGGCTCATCATCGGCAATATCTACCAGCTGGGTGAGCGGAAGCAAATAAGCAATTGTTTTTCCGCTGCCAGTAGGCGAAAGTACCACCACATCACGGTCACTATGTAACATAGCGCGCAAGGTATCTTCTTGCATACCGTTAAGCTCAATGCCCAACTTATCTAGAATTTTATCTATCATGTCGTTTTATTTTTTTATGATTTTCTATTTTTTGCTACCTATCAGTTTGTCTATCTCATCAAACTCTTTGCCCATATTTAGATTCAGATAGATCGTATAGAGCGGAAGAGCCCACTTGCCGAGCTCATTAGGTTGCAAGCTACGATACTTTTCCAAAAATGGGCGAGCCTTCTGATAGGCGCCCAATATCTCTTGATGACGCTTGCGTGATTGTTTCGGATCTTTGTCCAGCTCTGCCGCCCTATTGAAATAGGCCAATCCTGCATTGTAATAGGCTTCCGTCAAATTTTGATTCTTAGCAAGGAGTTGTTCACTGATGGCAGCACTCTCCAAATATTTCCCTTGGTTGAGAAGAATCGTACTTTTGGTAAAGAGATACAATTCGTTCGTAGGATCAATTGTCAAAGCTTTATCTACGACAAGCATAGCCGAATCTAGACGATTTTTATGCACATAGTACTCCACCAACCGAGGGAAAAAGAATGCGAACTTAGGAGCATGTTCGAATCCTTCTTGCAACGTACGAAGATATCGAACCGTATCTTTCTCCAGTTTGTAAGTTTCTGCCAAATACTGCAACATATAGGTGTAGTGGGCCGTATCCTTCAGAGCCTCATAAGAATGATGAAGCGTGGCCTTTGGATTTTGCATCTTATACCCGCAATACACAGCCCAATAAGCAGCAGTAGGAATCTGTTTGTCCTTGTGTTGGTAATTATATGCCTTGAACAGAGGCATCGTAGCTGTATTGATATACATATCGAAAAACTTGTAAGCATCGGCATGCTTATGTTTTCTCACCAACCACATACCACCACTGTAGAGATTAGGGCGTATCTGATTGAGATATTCACTATGTGGTTTACGGAATTCTATAGTGGTCTTACCTTTTTTATCTGGTATCATCTCTATAGAATCCATACCTGCTGCTATCACAAAAAGTTGTCGAGTGAGATTGAACAACTGAGCGGTGTCATAGTTCTGTTTCAAGTAAAGCTTCTCATTTCCTTGCTCATATTGCTTGGCAACAGACTCGTAGAGCACATTCCATATTTTTTTATTGGTATGGTTTGCCGAATCCTTAAGCAGTTTTTCCATGCTTTGCTGTGCCTGAGCTAGATTCTTACCAGATTTCACTTGATCCTTGGCCGCAGCAAGTTCGTTCTTCTGCGCCATCATCGAAGTCGAGCCGCAGAACATCAACAATAGTATCCATAAATATATCTTTCCCATAAACAAATCCTTTTATTTTTTACCATACTGATAATAGTACCAATAGGTGTTACCATATGTATCATACAATGCCATTTGCTTTTCTTTTGGTCCCACATACTTGTGCTCCATTGTCTGGTAATCTTGGAAATCAGTCTCCATCACCGTATTATGATACACAATGATAGGATGGGTACGACGGTGCATATAGAGAACCAAAGCCTCTTGGTAATGCTTTGGCAATGGCATGCTATCCACTCGATAATATTTTGTGATTTCTTGTGCAAACTGATCCAGTTTTTTATCTAGCAAAAGTGCACATAGATGATAGTCACTCGTAATACGATACTTCAAATGATGCTTTTTCATCCAGCGAGAAGGTTTCTGAAGCCACACTGGAGGTTGCCACATCAAAGCCTTTACGGTAATTCCGTTAGGCATCATTGCCTCGCTCCCCCCTACTAGAGGATAGGTGAAAAGTTTCTCCCCCATAGTTCCTGTCTCATGCAGGCAGGCAATACGAAGCATCGTAAGGGATGAGTCTGTTTCTTGCTGTTTTTTTCCTACATTGAGTGCCTCTGCATACAATCTGTCTTTCATCAGATGCTCCATTTTCAGGCGTTGATGAAACAATCTGTCATTGTTGGTCACAAACATCACGACCAACAACATCGCCAACAGTTGCATAAGGTTCGTCCATGTCATTCTCGACAACCATGAGTTGCTGTGCAGTTCCTGTTCCATTGGTTCCAACTGCATCACTACCCACATAGCTCCCGCCCATAGTGCCAATAGCAAAGGTGCCACCCACCACCAAGCACCTAGCGAACGGCATTCTGTCATATCATTAGGTACATGAGTGAGGAATATCAGCCCCAACACCGATGGGAAATAAGTAAGCCCGTGGAAACGGCGTTTCACACGGGTGATAGCATATACACCCAGTTGCAAAGAGAAGAGAGCTAGAGTAAGGAGCACTGGCGCCAACTGGTAGTTATAGTCAGTCATCCCCTCCGATAGCACATGCTGTGCCATCGCCAACACATTCCCCTGATAGCAGCTCAGGTATAGGAAAGTGAATACGATAAAGACGATAGCACAGGTGAAGCGCATCTTCCCCGTGCTATACTTTTTATTTTCCATAATTCTTTACTAGTTTTTCTTCAATACCAGTGCCGAGCGAGCTGGCAGGTAGAGCTTGAGCCATTCCTTGCGATCCTCCATATAAAGAGGGTCGTAGTTGGTGAGATGGGTCATCGTGTCATCATTCAAGCCATTACCTCCGAATGCCGGATTATCGGTATCAAGTACCACGCTATAAGAACCTGTTGGTACAAGGAATCCGTAATCGGTAAACGAACGAGTTGGAGAGAAGTTAAACACAAAGAGCAAGTCGCCTCTCATAAAGGCTAACACTTGGTCACCATCATTGTGCCATATCTCCTGCACCGTTTTTTTGTTAAAGTTTCGCTCGCTAGAAATCACCTTCAGCATTTCCTTATCGAAATCACCTAAGTAATGATAGCACAGTTCTTTATTATCTACTAAGTTCCACTGACGGCGAGCGTATTTATAACTCCATCCATTCCCCTCACGTGGGAAGTCTATCCATTCAGGATGTCCAAACTCATTGCCCATAAAGTTGAGATAACCACCGTTGATAGCGGCTGCTGTCACAAGACGTATCATCTTGTGAAGAGCTATTCCACGATGTACCATGTCATTTTCGTCACCCTTCTTGAAATGCCAATACATATCGGCATCTATCAAGCGGAAGACGATAGTCTTGTCACCGACAAGGGCCTGGTCATGACTCTCACAGTAAGAGATTGTCTTTTCATCCTTACGACGATTCTTCACTTCCCAGAATATGCTAGATGGCTTCCATGCCTCGTCTGGCAATTCCTTGACAGTTTTGATCCAGAAGTCTGGTATGTTCATTGCCATACGATAGTCAAAGCCATAACCACCATCCTCAAACTTAGCAGCCAATCCTGGCATACCACTCACCTCTTCTGCGATAGTGATGGCATTTTTATTCACCTCATGGATAAGGCAGTTTGCCAATGTGAGATAGCAGATGGCATTGTCATCTTCATGTCCATTGAAATAGTCACCGTAATTACAGAAAGCCTCTCCCAACCCATGAGAATAGTAGAGCATGGAGGTTACGCCGTCAAAACGGAAGCCATCGAAATGGAACTCGTTGAGCCAGAATTTGCAATTGCTCAATAGGAAGTGTATCACCTCATCCTTTCCGTAGTCGAAGCAGAGGCTATCCCATGCTGGATGCTCATGACGATCACCAGGATAGAAATACTGGTTAGGATCACCTGCCAAATTGCCGAGTCCTTCCACTTCATTCTTCACTGCATGAGAGTGCACAATATCCATAATCACCGCAATGCCATTCTGATGAGCCGTATCTATGAGGCTCTTCAGTTCCTCAGGAGTTCCAAAACGGCTACTTGCAGCAAAGAAGCTACTTACATGATAGCCAAACGATCCGTAATAAGGATGTTCCTGAATAGCCATAATCTGGATGCAGTTATATCCATCCTCTATGATGCGAGGCAGTACATTTTCCTTAAATTCGGTGTATGTTCCCACCTTTTCTGCATCTTGCGACATGCCGATGTGACATTCGTAGATAAGCAATGGAGATGTCTTGGCCTTGAAAGTTTTTTTCTTCCATGTATAGGCTTCTACTTCCCACACCTGAGCAGAAAATATCTTTGTCTGTTCGTCTTGCACCACACGCTGGGTCCATGCAGGAATACGTTCACCTTCGCCCCCATTCCAATGCACTTTCATTTTGTACAAGTCGCCATGTTTCATGGCCTTGGCAGGCAGTTTAAGTTCCCAATTACCTGTACCCGAAATTCGCTTGGCACGATATTTCTCATTTTCTTCCCAATTGTTGAAATCACCTATCAGGTAGATATCTGTGGCGTTAGGTGCCCACTCTCGGAACACCCATCCTCCTCGCGCTGTTTTATGAAGCCCAAAGTACTCATAGCCATTAGCGAAGTCGCTCAAACTTTGCTTGCCTTTTTTGGTTAGCTGCCCGAGTTTCCATAGAGCATGCTCATGACGTCCACGGATGGCATCCTCATAAGGCTCCAAGTAAGGATCATTCTTCACCAGACCGATATGTTTCACGGTTGTTGTCTTTTTAGCTACCGCTTTTACCGACTTTGCTGTTGTCTTAGTTGACTTTTTTATTGCCATATCTCATGATTTTAGATTGGTTCTACATTATATTATAAATAGGTATAAGCACTCGTCATGCCTTCACCTTAAAAATCGCCTTATGAATCTCCTTACAAGCGATACACGGTTGATGCCCATCTTGCGGAAAGAATATGGCAAACTCACCAGGTTTGCAAGTCACCAACGTCTGAGCTTTTATACCTGGATACTTTGTGATATCCTTTGTTTCATTATACTCCACCTCTGGAAGGTCACAAAGAGGAATGTAGCCATAAGTTTCTGCGACATTGAGCGGTATTTGGATATCTATCATACGACGATGAGTCTCTATCACAGCCTCTTCCTCCGTTTTACCTTTGACAGTGTCGATATTGACGAAAAGTTCCCCTTCCTTGATGACATGCTTTCCACCTGCAAGCGCATTGAGGTCATTCTCCTCAATAAACTTCACCACGTAGGCGAAGAGTGGATTCAGGGAAACATATTTCCCGAGATTGTCTAAAGTATCTATTACCATATATAGTAAGGTTTTAATTGTTTTTTCTTTAGTCTTCAAAACGGCGACCATTTTCGTAGGTACCTCGTGCTGTCACCTGCCCGTTGCGATCCTTCTCTACGAACCTGCCATCACGCACGTCGTTGCGATAAGTTCCCTCAAAGCGTTTTCCGTTTTTATCTTCCTCAATGCAAGCACCTTCACGCTTGCCATTGCGATATTTACCTTTAAAGCGGTTGCCATTGGCATAGTGAATCACGACTTCGCCATCCACTTTTCCATTTCTGAACAGACCTTCGAACACGTCCCCATTCTTTTTGGTCAGTTTGCCACGTCCATTTTGCAAGTCATCCTTCCAACTTCCCACATAGATGTCGCCATTCTTCCAAATAAATGTACCTTGCCCAGAACGCAACCCTTCGCGGAACTGTCCTGTATATTTCGAACCATTGGCTGCACGGAAGACACCCTCTCCGGTGCGTTCACCTTGCACATAGTCGCCCTCATACACATCACCATTATGGAATTTATAAATGCCTTTGCCATCCTGTATGTCGTCCTTCCAGTCACCTACATACACATCGCCATCCGCATATCGGAAAGTTCCTTTGCCCGAGCGTTGGTTGTCAACCCAATTTCCATCATAGATCGTACCATCACCCCAATTGAAGTAACCATTTCCGTTTTTCATATCGTTCATCCATTGGCCCTTGTACATGGCACCGCCCGAATAGGTATAAGTTCCCCTACCCTGGCGTTTGTCTTTATACCAATCGCCATCATACTTATCACCATTGTAATAGAACATCACACCATGGCCATGCTGGAAATCACGAAACCAAAGTCCCACGTATTTATTGTTGTTCTGGAAATAGTAAGTTCCCTTACCATGTTGCTGATCTTGCAACCATTGTCCCTCATACTTTTCGCCATCGGCAAAAGTATAGACGCCATACCCCGTGCGCTTACCTTTTGAATAAGAACCTTCGTATGTGTCTCCATTTTTAAAAACGGTAGTACCCTTTCCCTGTGGCTTTCCGCTCACCATTTCACCCTTATATTGACCACCGTCACGGGTAATACAAGAGCCAAGTGAAATCTTCTGCGCAGCCACTCCAAGGGGAGTGAATGCCAGCAAAAAGGCTATCATATTTATCTTGTAATTCATAAGCATTCTTTGATATTAACGCCCAAAGTTATAAGTTTTTTGGCAAACCACCAAATACATTAAACAAATTTAAGGTAATTGTTCCCATTCTGTCTTTACCATCTTTTCGCTTACAACATCCACTTCCTTGCCTTTTCTGCATATTTCATCCATCAACTAGTTTATATAAAATAAGGAGAAACCATCTATTTTCCATATAATGGGAATATCTTTAGTTAAAATATCATAACATTTCAAGCCAAATCACGCCCAAATTCTTTCTTTCGAAGAAAAAAGAGTAACTTTGCGCCCGATTTATATACTTCACATAAAGTCTAACTTTATTAATTTTTAATTTTTTATTATTATTTTATGTCAGATTTAAAGAACGTAAAGCCATTGGACGAGTTCAACTGGGACGAGTTTGAGAATGGTGGCAGCGCAAATGTCAGCAAAGAGGACCTCGAGAAGGCCTATGACGAAACTCTTAACAAGGTAACAGAGCACCAAGTTGTAGAGGGTACAGTAATCTCTGTAGATAAGAAAGAGGTTATCGTTAACATCGGTTACAAGAGCGATGGTATCATCCCTGCATCTGAGTTCCGTTACAACCCAGACCTCAAGGTAGGCGACAAGGTTGAGGTTTATGTCGAGAACCAGGAGGACACTAAGGGTCAGTTGGTACTCTCTCACAAGAAGGCTCGCCTCAGCAAGTCTTGGGAGCGTGTTAATGCAGCTCTTGAGAACGAGGAGGTTATCCAGGGTTACATCAAGTGCCGCACTAAGGGCGGTATGATCGTTGACGTTTTCGGTATCGAGGCTTTCTTGCCAGGAAGTCAGATCGACGTTCACCCAATACGCGACTACGACGTATTCGTAGGCAAGACTATGGAGTTCAAGGTTGTAAAGATCAACCAAGAGTTCCGCAATGTTGTTGTTTCTCACAAGGCTCTTATCGAGCAGGAGTTGGAGCAGCAGCGTAAGGAGATCATCGGTAAGCTCGAGAAGGGTCAGATCCTCGAAGGTACTGTTAAGAACATCACTTCTTACGGTGTATTCGTTGACCTCGGCGGCGTAGACGGATTGATCCACATCACAGACCTCTCTTGGGGTCGCGTAAGCGATCCACACGAGGTTGTAGCTCTCGATCAGAAGATCAACGTTGTTATCCTTGACTTCGATGAGGAGAAGAAGCGTATCGCTCTCGGTTTGAAGCAGTTGACTCCACACCCATGGGATGCTCTTGATCCAGACTTGAAGGTTGGTGACCACGTTAAGGGTAAGGTAGTTGTTATGGCTGACTACGGTGCATTCGTAGAGATTGCTCCTGGTGTAGAAGGTCTTATCCACGTATCTGAGATGTCTTGGAGCCAGCACTTGCGTTCTGCTCAGGACTTCATGAAGGTAGGTGATGAGGTTGAGGCTGTTATCTTGACTCTCGACCGCGCTGAGCGTAAGATGAGCCTTGGTATCAAGCAGCTCAAGGAAGACCCATGGGAGACTATCGAGGTTAAGTACCCTGTAGGTAGCAAGCATACCGCTAAGGTTCGCAACTTCACTAACTTTGGTATCTTCGTAGAACTTGAGGAAGGTGTTGATGGTTTGATTCACATCTCTGACCTCTCTTGGACAAAGAAAGTTAAGCACCCATCTGAGTTCACACAGGTTGGCGCTGACATCGATGTAGTTGTTCTCGAAATCGACAAGGAGAATCGTCGTTTGAGCCTTGGTCACAAGCAGCTCGAGGCTAATCCTTGGGATGAGTATGAGGCAATCTACACTCCAGGTTCAGTACACAAGGGTACTATCACAGAAATGATGGATAAGGGTGCAGTCGTTGCTCTCGAAGAGGGTGGCGAAGGCTTCGCAACTCCAAAGCACCTCACTAAGGAGGATGGTACTCAGGCTAAGAAGGGCGAGTCTCTCGACTTCAAGGTAATCGAGTTCGTTAAGGAGACTAAGCGTATCATCCTCTCTCACTCTCGTACATTCGAGGAGGGTAAGGATGAGCCTACAGCTAAGCCAGCAGCACGCAAGCACAACAACGGTGGTCGCAAGAGCGAGGCTGCAGCTATCAACAATGTAGCTGCAGGAACTTCTCTCGGTGACATCGATGCTCTTGCTAAGCTCAAGGCTCAGATGGAAGGTAAAGCATAAGTAAATAAACACTTTACTTCATAATGTTTAAGGGATTGGTTGCTTTTGCAATCAGTCCCTTTTTATTTATCTCTTCTTTGTTTTGCTGTTTTATTATCCCTTTTTTGTCTTCTAAATTGCTTTCTTTCAGTAAAATAATGAGAAAAATATTTGGATAGTTTCAGTTTTTATCGTAACTTTGCACACGGTAATTAAGATTATATTTATATGAAATATCCTAAGTTGGTAGCAGCTACCACCCTATTTTTAGGCTGCGCTTCTTTCACCTCTTGTTTCAAGGATGAACCGCTCAATGCAGAATGCGACATAGAACAAGCCTATATTCACACCGATGAGCCAGAAAAATGGTTTGAAAGTGCTTCTGATACTTTGGTTGAAGTACAGTCTGACCAAAACACGATCATTTTCACTATGCGTGGAGATGCCGATCTCAGTCAATTGGCGCCACAGTTTCGCACGACTCCTGGAGCCACCATTTCTCCTGCTAGTGGAAGTGTACAAGACTTCTCCAAGGGGGCTGTGGTATATACAGTGATGTCGGAAGACAAAAAATGGACACGCACTTATTTCGTTTCGGTCAAAGGCTTGACAAAATTTGGGCATGAGCATTCTTTCGACTTTGAAGATGCATATGTCGAAAAAGGTTATTATAGCTGGAATGAGCCTTGGACTAACGATTACGGCAAGACCTCACATCTCAGCATTTGGGCTACAGGAAATCCAGGCTATAAGATAAGTAACAGTAGTACTCAAACTGACAACTACCCTACTGCCGTACTAGAGAATGGATATGAAGGCAAAGGTGTTAAGTTGACGACATGCCGTACAAGCAAGCTTGCCGACATGGTGAAGAAACCTATAGCTGCAGGCAATTTATTTATTGGTCAATTCGATCCTCAGAATGCCCTACAAGATGCAATGAAAGCCACAAAGTTTGGACGTCCATTCAGTTTCGACAGCAAACCTAAGACTTTCACAGGATACTATAAGTATCAAGCTGGTGCACAATTCACAGATAAAAACATGAATGTGCTCGACCAAAAAGACTATGGCACTATTTATGCCGTGCTCTACGACAACCATGATGCTGACGGTAATGCCGTTGTCCTCTATGGCGACAATGTTCAGACAAGTCCACAGGTGGTAGCCTTGGCTCGTCTTGACAATATCGAGACTACGACCGATTGGACTCCTTTCGTCCTCAACTTTATATACAAGAAAGAAGTTGATTCACAGAAACTTAGAAGTGGTGGTTATAGTCTCACTCTCGTTTGTTCTTCTAGTACCAATGGTGCTGAATTTATGGGAGCCGTTGGCAGTACACTTTGTGTTGATCAATTTAAGATAACTTGTGAATAGGAGGAAAAAGAAGATGAAGAAAATCATGATTACTAGCCTGCTATTAGCATTTGCTACTACACAAATGATGGCAGACAACAATGGTTACGAAAGTGAGCAGGCATATAGCAATAACCTCCTGCACAACTATAAATATTACGCTCGATTGGGGTATGATCTCGGTGGCACAGCACCTATCGGTATGCCTGCCACCATTCGCACCTTCCACAGCTATTCTCTACGTCCAAACTTCACACTTGGCGTAGATGGCTATCATTCCCTTGCAAACAAATGGGGCTTTATCATAGGATTGCACTTTGAGAACAAAGGAATGAAGACAGATGCTGGCGTGAAGGGCTATCACATGAAGATAGTACGTGGTGGCGAACAGTTGGAAGGAATCTTTACTGGCAGTGTGGTCACCAAGGTAGAACAGAGTATGATTACCGTTCCTTTACAAGGCACTTACGACATCTGCGACAAAGTGAAAATTAAGCTAGGTCCATATCTATCGTATGTCACAGCCAAGAAGTTCGAAGGTTGGGCATATGACGGTTACCTTCGTCGTCAAGAAGAGGGTCATGAGAAAGGCGACCCTACGGGACAGAAAGTAGAACTTGGGCATAATGCTGGTGAACGAGGAGAGTATGATTTCTCAGACGATATGCGTAATTGGCAATTTGGTATCGACCTCGGAGCCGATTGGTATATTTCCAAGCGTTGGGGAGCCAGTGTTGGACTCACATGGGGATTGACAGGTATTTTCAAGAAAGATTTCTCTGTTATTGAGCAAACCATGTACCCTATCTATGGCACTATTGGGGTAATTTATCAATTGAAATAACATTTTAATTATATTATAACAAACAGTTAATTATGAAAAAGTATTTGTATTTATTAGCATTGGTATGCACTTTGGGATTCTTCACCGCTTGTTCTAGTGATGACGACGATGATAAGACTGTACGTCTTGAAGCTTTGGAAGGCACTTGGAATGTCACAGAAAATTCAGCAAAGATAGATTGGCAATGCCCAGCAGACCTCGGCATTGATGTAGGTCCTATCTTCGGCGTGGATTATCCTTTTGAGTGGAAGATTCAGGAGACTATTGCACCAATGGTTTCTACTCTTGCTAACTCATATCTCCCTAAGGTATTGAAGAACGTGACCTTCACTGCCAATGGTAAGATTTCTGCCACTTATGCAGAAGCTAACGACGACGCAGATGCCGAGCCAGTATGGAAGACTGCAGACAACTATGCTACCTACAAGGTTGTCAACGAGAATTTAATTACTGTATTCCTCAATACAGACCAGATTGCTTCTACCATCGAGGATGTACAGACCAGAACTATGGTTGTTAGCATCTTGTCACAATACTCTGCGGGATTCCCTGTAAACATCTCTTGGAGTGCAGACAAGAAAACAGCATTCTTCTATGTAAACAAGGAGTTTGTACAGCCTGTCATAGCTAGCTTGGCTGCTATGCTCGACAAAATTCCAACCGATGGCTTGGACGAGGAAGACGCTGCTAGCTTAAAGATGATAAAGGCTCTTGCAAGCCAGTTGCCTGGAATCATGGAGCAGACAACTAAGTTTGATGCAGGTATTGAGTTGACAAAGTAATCTCAACAACACATATTGTATATAAAATACAGAAAAGTAATCCCCCATCAGTTTACTATATAGCTGATGGGGGATTTCTTATTGAGTTCTAGCTCTTAGCTTTCTTGGTGCGATTATATAGCCTTCCTAGTGTAAGACCTTATCTTCAGAAGTGTGCTGACTAGGCTCAGCAGCTCTGCCGACTATAGTCAGCAAGTCTGCCGAGCCTAGTCGACAACTCTGCTGAGTGCAGCCAGCATACCTTGTAATGCGCAATTCTCATGTAGGATAAGCCAATAAAGTATAAAATAATTTGCTGGTTCAAAAGTTTTCAGTAACTTTGTGGAGAATATTAGTAAACAAGAATAAAAAAATCTATCTACAACTTTCTAGGAACACTCTTCCTTACAGCAATAACCTGGCAGCAAACTTACGGTGCATCGACGATGACATTTGAGAACTTGCAGCCAACTTCGCTTATAACAAACCAAGATAATGGCGAGGAAGATATAGACCTAAAAAAGGCTTTCTCTTTGCTACAGCAAAATAGGAAAACCTACAATGCCTACAACGACAGCATCTTTTTCTTTCATAAGTCAGATGATTGGCGTAAATTCTTTATTCGGCGTGCCATTCGAAACCATCAGATTTTCTTAGCCAACCAGCAGATTCTAAAAGAAATAAAAGACTATTTCAGTAGTACTAATCCTAAGCTTACGGCAGAGAAATACGAAGAGTTGTATCAATGTCATGACAAATTGGAAGAGAGTAGTCTCACCGACCGCTTCTTCAGTCTAGAAGTATGTCAGATACTCAATAAGTACTATGAAAGCGGTGAGTGTCCCGACAGTCTTAATCACCTGTTGGACACCAAGCTTCTCGAAGCTTACACCTATCATTACATTGCCACCATCCTACCTGACGACACGACTTATTATGCCAAGGCTTTTCGAATCTTCAAAGAAGTCCTAAGCAATAAGAACACGAACTTGTCAAATTACAAGGCCACACAGTTTACCGCCTGCCTAGACTTGACTTCAACCATTTGGGTGCAAAAGAAGTTGCAAAGCATTGAGGAAGGAAAAGTTTATGTAGAACAGATGAAACGAATGCTTGCCGATTCTACCTATAACTTCATGGGAGCCAAAGTACGTGCAGCTGCTAAAGCCATGGCTAATAGTTATACGGAAAGTATCATTCGCAACGTATATCTTAATGACACAACTGTCATGGATTCACATAAGGGTGACTCTATCATGCGAGTGATAGTGGCAAAGAATTTAGCATTGGGTTCGAAAGTTCAACCAAACTCCTTTTACCGCACGCTTATAATGCAGGTGCATCTCAAACAAAAGAGTGCAAAATATGCTTTTGACGAAGCACAGAACTTTTACCTTCACAAGGAGAGAAAAGTTTTAAAAGGCCGTTTATCTGATGTGAAGCTTACGCAATTTCTTAACAGATTCCTGACTTTGGCTTATCTCAATGACATTGCCGACATGCCCGAAGAAAGAAAGCGAAAGAATGTGCTTGCATATTGCCACGATATTGTAACCGCATACAATCTGCGAGAAGACCAACAATTACGTTCGGGATATATCAAACGCTTGTATCAGCTCACCACTTATCAAAGAATCACGAAATACCTGCACACCAAAGAACGTATCCGTTTCCTTGAACAACTCAATGTTGCCACGCAGGTTAGCACTTATGCCACTCTGTGCACGTAGCAAAATTGGCAGAAGTATTGATAGATGGTATCATCAAGTACAAACCAGAATTGCTCGTTGGTGCATTGAACACTACAAGCACGAAAGATGTTAAACGGCACAAGAAGAAACTTGTCAACTTCGTTTATCATGCAGGTCTCTATCACGACTTAGGAAAGAACAATATCGCGTCTATTGTGAGCAATGACTTCCGACCACTCAGTGATGAGGAATTTAACATCATCAAGCTTCATCCTGAGCTAGGGCTTAATTTCCTGAACATCGATCCTTCACTTGGCATCTATCATGACACCACACTTGGGCATCATAAATGGTATAACGGTATGGGTGGGTATCCTAATTCGTTCGACAACACCAAGTCGCCATTGCGCATCATGATAGACATCGTTACTTTCTGCGACTGTATGCAGGCTGCCACCGAGCGTTTGGGACGTAACTACAAAAAGGAAAAGACATTTGATGTACTGATGAAGGAGTTTAGACGAGATACTGGAGTCATCTACAACCCCGACCTCGTAAAACTAGTAGATAACACACCAACGTTGAAGAAAAGTTTGAGCAACTTAGTGGAAGACGGATGGCTCGACATCTACTATGAGATTTACAAGCAGTTCTTCGAAAAGAAGCCTAGTAAAAAAGGATAAAAGAAAAACTCGAAAAATATTTAAAAAGGGCGAACCTTCATTAATGATGGCTCGCCCTTTTTCTTTATATATTGCATTCCGCATGTAATGGAATGCAATTGTTTTATCCGAAGTTATCGTACATGATACTCTCTGGATCTACACCGAGAGAATCCAAGTAATCGGTAACGGTCTTGATCAACATTGGAGGTCCGCAGAGGTAGTATTCACAATCCTCTGGTGCCTCATGATCCTTCAAGTAGGTATCACGGATGCAGTTAACAGCAAATCCCTCGTAATACTTCACGCCCTGAGCATCTGCCACAGGGTCCTTGCGGTCGAGTGAGAGATGGAAGTGGAAGTTAGGGAATTCCTTCTCAAGCTCCCAGAAGTCTTCCAAGAAGAATGCCTCACCGAGTGCACGAGCACCATAGAAGAAGTGGAGCTCACGGTCAGTAGTATGCAAGGTCTTGGTCATGTGCATGATCTGAGCACGCAATGGAGCCATACCTGCACCACCACCAATCCAAATCATCTCTTTGCCTGATGTGAAGTTAGGATGGAAGTCGCCGTAAGGACCGCTCATCATCACCTTGTCGCCTGGCTTCAATGAGAAGATGTAAGAAGAAGCGATACCTGTAGGTACGTTCTGGAATCCTACCTGTGGACGTGGCAAGAATGGAGTTGTGGCGATACGTACAGTCAAGGTGATGATGTCACCCTCGTCTGGGTAGTTGGCCATAGAGTAAGCACGTACGGTTGGCTCTGGGTTGTGAGCCTTCAAAGAGAAGATGTTAAATTTCTTCCATGCACCGATGTACTCCTCACCAATGAGATCCTTGTCGAAGTCCTTGTCATAGTCGATGCAGTCGTATGCAGGAATCTTGATCTGAGCGTAAGAACCAGGAACGAAGTCCATGTGCTCGCCTGGAGGCAAAGCCACCTTGAACTCCTTGATGAACGAAGATACGTTCTTGTTGGAGATAACTTCGCACTCCCACTCTTTCACGCCCATCACGCTCTCAGGCACCTTAATCTTCAAGTCGCCCTTCACCTTGCACTGGCATCCAAGACGCCAATGCTCCTTGATTTGCTTACGAGTGAAGTGAGGCTTTTCAGAGTCGAGAATCTCGCCACCGCCCTCAAGCACCTGAACCTTACACTGACCGCAACTAGCCTTACCACCACAAGCAGAAGGCAAGAAGATGCCATTCTCATTCAATGTCGTCATCAAGCTGCTGCCCTGAGGCACGTTGATGGTCTTATCGCCATTGATCTCAATATTCACATTACCGCTAGGGCTGAGATACTTCTTAGCCACGAGCAGAATGATAACCAGCAGGAGAATCACTACGAGGAAAACTCCGATACTAGCCAATATAAATGATGTATTTACCATATCTATAGTCCTCCTTTAATTAGATTTTCAAGCCTGAGAAGCAAAGCATAGCCATTGCCATCAGTCCTACTGTAATAAATGTGATACCCAATCCCTGCAATGGCTTAGGCACGTCGCAGTACTGCATCTTCTCGCGGATGGCACCCATCAATACGATGGCAAGTGTCCAACCAAGACCTGAACCTACTGCATATACGATGCTATCCCATACAGAGGTGATAGCTTGGGAATTGGTAGGCTCCATCAAGATGCGCTGCTGCATGAAGAGCGATGCACCCATGATGGCACAGTTAACGGCAATCAATGGCAAGAAGATACCCAACGCTGCATAGAGCGAAGGAGAATACTTCTCCACAACCATCTCAACCAACTGTACGATACCTGCGATAACGGCGATGAAGAGGATGAAACTGAGATAGCTCAAATCTACGCCTTCCATCAAACAGTCTGGACCTAAAACCTTGGTCTGCAAAAGATAATCCACAGGCACAGTGATGAGCAACACAAAGGTTACAGCCAAACCCAGTCCCAAAGAAGTCTTCACGTTCTTAGATACAGCCAAGTAAGAGCACATACCCAAGAAGTAAGCGAAGATCATGTTATCGACGAAAATCGAACGGAAAAACAAACTTATTGCATGCTCCATCTTACTTTTCCTCCTTATAAATATAGGCACGATGTACCCAGATTACACATCCAACGAGAATCAACGCCATGGCAGGCATAGTCATCATACCGTTGTTAACATATCCGAAATCGTAAGCACCCTCTGGGATAATCTGGAAACCGAGCAAAGAACCACGGCCCAAGAACTCACGAACGCCACCTACGATGACCAAGATGAGAGCATAGCCCAAACCATTGCCCACACCATCAAGGAAAGAAGGCCAAGGCTTGTTCATCATGGCGAAAGCCTCCAAACGACCCATCAGGATACAGTTGGTGATAATCAAACCTACATATACAGAGAGCTGTACACTCACATCGTATGCGAAAGCCTTCAACACCTGGCTCACGATGGTAACCAACGCAGCAACCACTACCAACTGAACGATGATACGGATGCGCTGAGGGATGGTGTTGCGGATGATGGAAATAATTACGTTAGAGAATGCCGTGATAATAGTAACGGCAAGTCCCATCACAATGGCTGGCTTCAACTGTGAAGTGACAGCCAAGGCACTACAGATACCAAGCACCTGCACGAGGATAGGGTTATCCAGGTTGAGTGGCTTAGAGAATGCCTCTTTATTTTGTTTACTAAATAATGCCATAATACACTTTATTATTTAATGAATTTAGCAAGACCTTCCTTGAGCATTTGGTCCACACCATTAGATGTCAATGTCGCACCAGTAACGGCATCCACATTGTTTGGGTCGCTAGCAGGAGCATCTTTCTTAACGCCCAACTGTATACCCTCTACTCCATCCTTATGAATCTTTTTGCCCTGGAATTTCTGCTGCCACTTTAAGTTGTCCTTGATTTCAGCACCCAGACCAGCGGTCTCACCTTCGTGGTTGAAATATACACCATAGATGGTATTGTTGTCAGCATCAACAGCGATAAAACCAGAGATGCCACCCCAAAGACCCATACCCTTTACAGAGTAAACAGTCTTCTTCTGACCATCAATCTCACACTCATAGTACTTCTCGCCATCAACTTCCTTCTCAGCCTTTACCACCTCTTTATATTTGGCAGCCGCAGCAGTGTTGTCAAGACCACGGAGGTTGAGTGAGTTCAGAATCTGCTTCTGGGTATCCAATGCTACGTTAGCTTCCTGAGTAGCCTTCAATGAAGAAGATACGAAAGCAAGCAGGAATGCCACGATTACCACGATGATAACCGAATAGATAATAGTATAACTATTTGAATTTGTCTTCATATTCATTCCTCCTTATTTATTAATAGCACGTTTTGCACGACGAGAGATGTTGCTCTGTACTACACAATAGTCAATCAATGGAGCAAACATGTTGCCGAAGAAGATGGCGAGCATCATACCCTCTGGATAACCTGGGTTCATCACACGTACGATGACAGCGATGGCACCGATGAAGAATCCATAGAAGTACTTACCCTTCTCTGTACGAGCTGATGTAACAGGATCAGTAGCCATGAATACTGCACCGAAGCAGAAACCACCGAGAATGATATGCTCATACCAAGCGATAGGAGTCATACCGAGAGTCTGGAAGATGAGAGCCATCACGATACCACCAGCAAATACGCTGCCCATGGTCTTCCATGAAGCGATACCTGTCCAAAGAAGAATAACCGCACCGATGGCAATGGCGATAACTGAAGTCTCACCGATGGAACCAGGGATAAGACCTGTAATCATATCACAGATGCTGGCAGAAGGCATACCGCCCTGAGCCAACTGACCAAGTGGGGTTGCAGCGGTAAAACCATCAGGCAAGGTGTTGCCGAGACCGAAGATGGCATCCTTGGCAATCCAAACCTTGTCGCCACTCATAGCCAATGGATATGAGAAGAAGAGGAACATACGGGCACCCACAGCCACATTGAAGATGTTCATACCTGTACCACCAAAGATTTCCTTGCAGAAGATAACTGCAAAGGCGCAAGCCAAGGCGAGCATCCACAATGGTGTAGAGATAGGGACAATCAATGGGATGATGATACCTGAAACCAAGTAGCCCTCCTGGATTTCCTCGTGTTTCCACTGAGCCCATGCAAACTCAATGCCTAGGCCCACGATATAGCTTACCAACAACTTAGGAAGAACTGCCAGAAAACCGAAGCCGAAGACTTCGATGAAGCTAGCGCTATCGAGTGTACCAGCCGCCTTGAAGTTCTGGTATCCCACATTATACATACCGAAGAGCAATGCAGGAATCAGGGCGATTACCACAAAACTCATAATGCGCTTCGAGTCGATGGCGTCGTGGATGTGGGCTCCGCTCTTCGCTGTCGTGTTGGGCACGTACAGGAAACTCTCGAAACCATCGAAGACGCTCTCGAAGGCATGAAGCTTACCTCCCTCTTGGAAGTTAGGCTTTATCTTATTGAGATAATTTCTTAATGCACTCATTATTAATTTCTTTATGCGTTTTCCTTACGGAGAATATTCAAGCCCTCACGAACTATCTTCTGAAGTTCGAGCTTAGAGCTATCAACAAACTCTGCCACAGCAAAATCCTCAGGGCTAACCTCATAGATACCCAACTGCTCCTGCTTGTCGATGTCGCCAGCGATGATAGCTTTGATGAGATATTCGCCATAGATATCCATAGGCAATACCTTGTCGTATTCACCACTCATAATCATGTGGCGCTCACCACCCTTCACACGAGCATCGAGGTCATACTCTTTTTTCTTGCCAAAGAGCCAAGAAAGATAGCTGCGAGATGTAGAGAAATCATTGGTACGTGGCATAATCCAACCGAAAATTTCATCCGTGTTGTCACCCTCTGGGATTGCTGTTACCTCAGATGTATGTGCCCCTACATAACCTTCAAGTGATGTCTGCTTACCAGTCAATGGATTACCATTGATGAGGCGTACATGCTCAGTTTGCTTCAATTGCTCACCCACAATCGCATTTAATGGAGTGCCCACCAAGACATTCGCATAACCAGGAGTCTTCATTTCACTACCAGCTACTGCTATTACCTTGTGGAGATCCACCTTTCCTGTTAAGAACAAGCGGCCGAAGAAAATCACAGCTGATGGATCAACCGTCCAAACAACCTCTCCCTTGTTGACAGGGTCGATGTTGTTGACTTGTACACCCACATTGCCTGCAGGACAAGGACCATCAAACACGTTGACTTCCACATCTTTTGGTGCGCTATCTGCAACATTCTGCTGCTCGATGCCCACGCCAAGATAAGTCTTCGCCATCTTGCTCAAAGCCTTCAAGCCTGTCTGGAAAGCCTGCTCATTATCAACGAGTTCCATTTCGAAGTCTGCTGCCAAAGGCATGTCTCTCAAGGCAGAAACAAAAATTGCCTTAGGCGTGGTGTCTGGAGTTGTTGACACGGCGTAAGGCAACTGATTGATGTACCCGAAAAGTCCAGCCTCAAGCAAAGCCTGCTTGATAGCATCGCCATCCATTTCATCTACATTCTTTTTACCAAAATCCGTAGAGGTTTGCTCTGCGTCAGCTTTCACCTTTACGCATAGCACTTTTCTTCGTTCCCCTCTCACTATGGCGGATACGGTACCGCTCACAGGTGAGGCAAACTTTACCTCTGGACACGCCTTGTTCACAAACAAGGCATCTCCGGCATTGACATGATCTCCCTCATGTACGGCAAGTTTAGGAGTAACGCCTACAAAGCCTTCAGGTACGAGAGCAAACTCTTCCACCTTCGTAGCATGTAGCGTCACATCTTTGGATGCCTTTCCCTTTAGGTTAATGTCTAAGCCTTTACGTAACTTAATTACATTTGCCATAACTACATATAATAAATAATTGTTAAAACTGCATTCTTTTTACTATGTCTCTTCTCTCTCAAGTACCATTCCATGTGTAAAAAAGTGGAATAGTGGTGCAAAAATAGCAAAAAAATGTGATAAAGGAAAATTTAAATGCACAAATATTCGATTTTGCCACAAAAATGATGTACTTTTGTAGCAAAATTCAAAGAAAATTCACAACTGAAACGATTAAAACATATATTTAATGGCATCTTATGGACGCTCATTAGCGGCTATATTTTGCTTGTTGTACTGCTGCATGTTCCAGCGGTACAATTCTTTCTTGGCTCTCAAGTTTCGGATGCCCTGGCCAAGAAATTCGGCACAAAAGTAAGCGTTGGAAGTATCAACCTAGGTATCCTCAACCGTATCATAGTAGATAATGTCATGCTCTTCGACCAAAAAGGCGACAGTATGATTTATGCTACCCGCGTATCAGCCAAGGTGGACATCATACCTGTGCTAAATGGCAAGATTTCCATAGCATCCGCACAGCTTTTCGGTCTCAAGGCACATCTCTATAAACAGACTGCCCAGAGTAAGCCCAACTTCCAGTTCATGCTTGATTCTCTCGCATCAAAGGATACCACCAAGCATACCCCACTCGATTTGCACATAGGTAGTTTGATTATCCGTCATGGAGCTGTGAAATACGACCAGCGTGACATCGCCGAACAACCAGGAGTTTTCTCCACCAAGCATATTGGTGTGAGCAATCTTTCTGCACATATCATTTTAAACCATCTCACCGACGATGCCATTAGCCTATTAATCAAGAAGATAGCACTCGATGACAAATCAGGACTTCAACTCAAATCACTTCATTTCAAGCTGATTGCAGATAAGCAAAAAGCAACTTTGGAGGAGTTTGACTTGCAGCTTCCACACTCCGACTTAAGCTTGGGCGACCTCCATGCTTCTTATCGTTTGGAGAACGGGAAGTTGGTAAAACCAAGTTTGCAATTCAACGGCAGTATCAACCAGTCGAAAATCACTCTTGCCGATATAGCTTGCATTCTTCCCATCTTCAAGCATTTCGATGATGCCGTGTTCCTAAGCACTCGCTTTTCTGGCACGAGCACTTCCATAAGATGTCCGCAAATCAATTTCCGCACAGGCAGTGGCAGCATCAACTTGCAAGCCAAGGTTCGTGTAAGCGATTGGGACCGTAATTTGCGCTGGAATGCAGACATAGACAACATCAACTTCTCTGAAGAAGGTATCCAATTTATCGCTCACAACCTAGGGAAGAAAATCAAGATACCTAAGGAAGTATTACGCCTTGGCACCATCCACTACAAAGGCAAAATAAGCGGAATGGGCAACGACATCGCCTCAAAAGGACAATTACAAACCAATGCAGGTGATGCAGACATCACATTTGCCAAAAAAGGTGAACATCTAAAGGCTCATATTTCCACACAAGGTATCTCGCTCGGCAGAATTCTCGACAACGCGAAGTTTGGCATAGTAGCCACCACCATCGAAGCCCAGGGCACCAAGGAGCATTTTGCAGCCAAAGGGGTCGTGAATCGTTTCGATTTCAACCAATACAGTTATCGCAATATCCAACTCGACGGCAGTTTCAACCAAGGCATCCTAAAAGGCTTGGCATCCATAGACGACCCGAACATCAGTCTGAACGTCGATGGCGACTACTCCACAAAGGCTAAGAAATATGCCATCAATGCACATATTCATCATTTGCAGCCAAGTATCTTTGGGGTGAAAATGGCTGATAAAACATTCACTTTCGACAATATAAGTCTGAGTGCCAACAACAAAAACAGCGACAGTTATCTCGATCTCGAGGCACCTTTCGTCAACCTTCATGCCCGTGGCCAGTACGATCTTGCCACAGTGGTGCAGAGTGTCAAGAATTTAGTGGCAGAGAAATTGCCTACCCTACCAGGCATCACCAAAAAGCAGATACCTGCAGGCAATGACTTTACCGTGCAAGCAAACATCTATTCAACAGAAGTATTGCAACGTATGCTCGGCATTCCTCTTGCCATCAGTTCACCAGTCCACTTGAATGGCAATCTCTCCGACCGCCAGAAGGAATTGAATCTCTACGTAAACATACCTAGCTTCACCTATAATGGTTCGCCATTCCATGGAGGCAACATGGAAGTTATGACCTTGGGAGATTCACTTAAAATAGATGCACGCATCAGCCAAGGTATGCCATACGAGCATGCACCCGCATACCGTTTGCACGCAGCAGCAGCCAACAATCGGCTTGCCACTCTGCTCCATTACAACAACCACTCACAGAAATTGCCTATTAAGGGAACACTCAACGCCAATACGCTTTTCTTTCATACGGGAAGTGGCGTTTCGGCTGTGCAGGTGGATGTACAACCTTCGAGCGTGATGCTTGGCAACGCCCTATGGAAAGTGCAGCCTTCGAGCGTAGTTTATCACAAGAACCACCTCACCGTAGATCACTTCACTGTCAACCATGGCGACCAACATATCATCGTAAGCGGTATGGCTACCCCTAACCGCGAAGATTCTATCGTGGCAGACCTCAAAGATGTGGATGTGGCATACATACTCAACCTCGTCAACTTCCATTCTGTAGATTTTGCAGGAAAGGCATCAGGCAAAGCTATCGTGAAGTCTCTCTTCTCGACTCCAGATGCCTACGCACAACTTGCAGTCAAAGAGTTCCTTTTCGAAAATGGGCCATTGGGAACACTCCATGCCAACGTGAACTACAACAAGCAAGACGAGCAAATCGACATCCATGCCACAGCCGATGATGGTCCTAAGCACCAAACCTACATCAATGGTTATGTGTCGCCTAAGCGCAACTACATAAACTTGATGATAGAGGCAGCTGGCACAAGTATGAAATTCATGGAAAGCTTCTGCGGCAGTTTCATGGACAATATAGAGGCATGGGGCAACGGAAAGCTCAATCTGATAGGTGACTTAAGCAATATCAATTTGGTTGGCGACGTGGAAGCATGGGGTAAGATGCACATGAAACAACTAGGCACAGACTATAGTTTCGAGCATCTACGTGCCCATGCCGTACCTGATGACATCAAGATTATCAACGACACGATTTACGACCGCAATCGCCATATCGCCCTCATCAACGGAGGCATCCATCACAAGCACCTCACCCGCTTGAGTTACGACCTCGATGTTAAAGCACGCAATTTCTTAGGATATGACACCCATGAATTTGGCGACAACACCTTTTATGGCACCGTATATGCCACTGGCAACGTAGGCATTCATGGCAAGAGCGGAGAGACCATCATTGACATTGATGCGGCTCCAGAACCAGGTTCCATATTTATATATAATGTGGCAAGTCCTGACGCCATCAGCGACAAGAGCTTTATACGTTGGCACGACGTAACCCCAGAGTGGGAAAAACCTTTCAGCATGACTACTGGACAAAAGCAAGATGATGATGACGACCTCGACATCCCGTCCGACATGCGCATCAACTTTCTCATCAACGCCAACCAGAACTTGACGATGAAGTTGCTCATGGATGCCCAGACAGGCGACTATATCACATTGAACGGAGATGGTGTCATTCGCGCAAACTACTTCAATAAGGGTGCTTTCGACATGTTTGGTAATTATGTAGTTGACCATGGTGTCTATAAACTCACCATTCAGAACATCATCAAGAAGGACTTCAACTTCGCACAAGGGGGCACTATCAGCTTCGGTGGAAACCCATACGATGCCCCACTCAACCTCCAAGCCAAATATACGGTGAACGGAGTGCCATTGAGTGACCTCAGCATCGGGCGTTCTTTCTCAAGCAACAACATCCGCGTGGATTGTCTCATGAACATAACGGGAACCCCAAAGGCACCAAAAGTGGATTTCACCATGGATATGCCTACGGTGAACACGGATGCCAAGCAGATGATTTACTCTGTCATCAACTCACAGGAAGAGATGAACCAGCAAGTGCTCTACCTCTTGGGCATCGGACGTTTCTTCGCCCAATCGAAGAACAACCAAATGAGCGAGAATGCAGCCCAACAGAGTCAGACTTCACTCGCCATGCAGAGTTTCCTCAGTGGAACCATCTCACAGCAGATCAACACCGTGCTCTCCAGTCTTATCAACAATAACAACTGGAATTTCGGTGCCAACATCTCAACAGGTGATGAAGGATTCAATAACGCAGAATACGAAGGCATCTTGAGTGGCAAAATGCTCAACAACCGATTACTCTTCAATGGTCAGTTCGGTTATCGTGACAATGCCAATGCTACCCAAAGTTTCATCGGGGACTTCGACTTGCGCTACCTCATCTTCCCGAATGGCGACCTGTCCATTCGTATGTATAATCAGACCAATGACCGTTACTTCACTCGCAACAGCCTAAACACCCAAGGCATCGGTCTCATCATGAAACGAGATTTCAATGGATGGCGTGATTTCTTTGGAATCAAGAAAAAACATAAAAAGGCAAAGAAATAACTCTTTGCCTTTTTATATTTCATTAGTGCTTTAATGCAATATTATAATTGTAATACTTTGTATTTCCCGTAATATCCTCTATGACACGGATGAAAGGAGGAAATTTCACGCTTTCATTGTTGGCAATTCCCTTTGTCTCCAATATCATGAGATTATCTATTGGCGCACTGAAAGCATCAAGTTCAAAATATTGTCCCTTCCAGATGAAACTTTTGCGATGTTTCCGAATCGTCTGGCGATAAGGGTCGGCTTGCTGAAGCATACTCTCATAAAGATTGGCATTGATCTGGCGCTCCGTCTCTATTTGTTCGGTATCAGAAATGCGCTTCTTTGTGGTATGCACATAGACAAACTTGCCAGCAAAGCCACGGCGTCGCAATCGAATCTCACTGCCAGGCTCTCCCGTCAAATACGTCTGCACAATATCGCTATCTATCGCATTAGGCACTTCACCCGTCAGTTCCACAATGTATTTACGTTCCTCCTCTATCGGCTGAGGAAGTCCAAGCACATTACTTATCTCCTTCAGTACACGATTCAGCTTGTTGTCGAAATCCTCATGGTTGTTGATAACGCGCAAATGAGGATGTCCCGTCCAGGCTGAAACGATTTTTTTGTCCAACTCGCGTGCGATCTGAAGTCCTTTCTCATCAGCTTTTTCCAATCGCTGGGCATTATTGCTTGTGGTATAGAATTGCTCGGCTCCATCGGCAGCCGAAACAAGATGCAACACGGCATCATAGCGTCCACGCAACTGAGCGTTCGTAAAACCTTGTTCACTGATGATACGGTTCCAAAAATCAGGAGTAAGATAAGTCGAGATGTCCATTGTGCCACGGTCGCAAACGATGAGCACCGGCTGTTCGATGGTCTCTGCCATTCGACTGAAGCTATCTTCCAATCCCACTTGGGTCAGGAAAGTCGCTCTCTCACCCTCAAAGAAGAAGTCTTGATTCGACGTGAGATAATCCATGCCTGCCTGCGTGAACATCGTTGGCACCTCAGGAATAGTGAATACCTTGTATCCACGACTAGAGAAATGTTCGATGACCTTGACAAGTGCGGTTGTCTTACCGGCACATGGGCCACCCGTAAGTACTATTTTCTTAATATTACTCATTGTATATTATATTTTTCGGCTGCAAAGTTACAAATAAATATTCAGAAAAAAACAAAAATACCCCTTAGAAATTTGGCTCTCTCGATATTTTATAGTACCTTTGCGCACATATTAGCACGAGCAGAAGCTCATTTTTATTCAATACAAATGGAAAAAGTTAAAACTCTTATCATAGGAAGCGGCCCTGCTGGCTATACAGCAGCCATTTATGCAGGTCGTGCCGACTTAAAACCAGTACTCTACTCAGGCATGCAACCTGGTGGGCAGCTCACCATCACCACAATCGTTGAGAATTTCCCTGGTTACCCCAACGGTGTAGATGGCAACCAGATGATGATGGACCTCAAAGAACAAGCTGCTCGATTTGGTGCCGACATCCGAGATGGAAGCATCACAAAGGTGGACTTCAGTAGTCGTCCTTATCACCTCACCGACGAACGAGGCAACGAAATCGAGGCTGACACTGTCATCATTGCCACTGGTGCATCGGCTAAGTATCTAGGTTTGCCAGACGAGGAGAAGTATCGCGGACAAGGTGTTTCCGCTTGTGCCACATGCGATGGTTTTTTCTATCGCAAACGCACCGTGGCTGTAGTAGGCGGAGGTGATACTGCATGCGAGGAAGCCATGTACCTCTCTAACTTGGCAAAGAAAGTATATATGATCGTAAGAAAACCTTATCTCCGTGCTGCCGACATCATGCAGCAACGTGTGAAGGCTAAAGATAATATTGAAATTCTCTTCGAGACCAACACTGTCGGACTCTTTGGTGAGAACGGTGTGGAAGGTGCTCATCTTGTACGTCACAAGGGCGAGCCTAACGAGGAGGCTTTCGATATTGCCATCGATGGTTTCTTCCTTGCCATCGGTCACAAGCCTAACACCGACCTTTTCAAAGGTTGGATTGACTTAGATGACCAAGGCTTCATCAAGACCATTGGTGGCACTACAAGTACCAATCTTCCTGGCGTATTTGCAGCAGGCGATGTTGCCGACCCTGTATATCGCCAAGGCATTGTGGCAGCTGGCTCTGGTGCCAAGGCTGCTATCGAGGCAGATAGATACTTGCAGCAATGTTAATTTAGAAGGCTTTTATTATCACTTTCAAGCGTCTCCATTTTATGTTTTAGGAGATGCGGAGAGAGTCATGGCCGTGAGGTTATGGCTCTTTTTTTATATCTACAAATTGACTTTTTATGCCTTGAATATTAATATTGTTAAAAAATAGAGCTGATATTTTGCCAAGAACAATAAAAGCACTATCTTTGCATTGTTTAAGCTAATGACAAAGGAAGATTGGCAGAGTGACCGAATGCGCTGGACTCGAAATCCGGTATACCCTC
>CAVKNU010000002.1:0-49435 GCA_963657465.1 Lachnospiraceae bacterium | reverse complement strand
GGTGAAAGGTGGGTGACGGGTGGGATGGAACCCTTCACCCCTTGAATCCCCTTTATACACTAGGGTTTTGAAAGAAAAGGTGAAGGGTGAAGGGTAAAAACGAGAGTATGGTTTTACGATCTTATGGAAGAAAAAGTTTGTATTTAAAAAAACTTTTTAAGTGGAAAATGATTTTGGCTCGTATTCTAAATATATAACAAGGTGTAATAACTAAAACAAAAATGAAATAATGAAGAAAATTTTCCTCTTTTCCATGTTGGCTTTTACAGCATTCTCATTGCAAGCTAAACAAGTGGTGAAGAATAATCAGTCGGCTGTTGTATGTCAGCCATTCCAAATGTCACAGGTGCATCTCTTGTCTTCTCGCTTTCAGGAGAATATGAAGCGAGATTCGGCTTGGATGATGTCGATACCTGCTGACCGTCTCTTGCATAGCTTCCGTAATACAAGTGGAACGTTTACGAGCAGAGAAGGTGGTTATATGAGTGCTTTTGCCGAAGGTCTGATAGACCGAAATATACAAGGTAAGAGTGTTTGGGCACCTTTTTATACCTTGCATAAGATTGTGCAAGGCTTGATAGACCAATACCAACTCTGTGGCAATCAGAAGGCTCTTGAAATAGCAAAGGGCATGGGTGATTGGGCATACAATAAGTTGAAGCCACTTTCGGAGGAAACTCGCAAGAAGATGATTCGCAATGAGTTTGGTGGCTTCAATGAGACAATGTATGAACTTTATGCCTTGACCCAGGAGGAAAAATATCTTTGGGTGGCTCGCTTTCGTGACGGGTGAACTTTCAGACAAAGAGCATCTTTTCAAGCCTACAGAGCAAAGCAAGCATTTGTCGGGCTATGATGGTGAAAACTGCTGTACGTTCAATCTCATGAAACTTGCCGATCATCTCTTCTCTTGGAATCCATCGAGCAAAATAGCAGATTACTATGAGCGTGCACTCTATAACCATATTCTTGGTCAGCAAGACCCTACATCGGGCATGGTATGCTATTTCACTCCTTTGCAGACAGGTGCTTATCGTCTGTATTCTACCAAGGAAAATAGTTTCTGGTGTTGTGTGGGTAGTGGCTTCGAATGTCATGCCAAATATGCTTCAAGCATCTATTTCCATTCGGACAAAGACTTGTATGTCAATCTCTTCATTCCATCAAAAGTGGATTGGGAGGGTACACATATTGTGCAGCAGACCGCATTTCCTTCTGCATCAACAACCAACTTGACAATAGAAGGCAAACAGCGACAGTTTACCCTTCGCCTTCGTTATCCTTCATGGGCAACGGGCATGACTCTAAGAGTGAACGGAAAGAAAGTGAAAGCTGTCAAGGGCAAAGATGGCTATGTGGCAATCTCTCGCCTTTGGAAAGCTGGCGACAAGGTGGAAGTTAGTTTGGGAATGCAATTGCATGAAGAAGCAACCAAAGACGATGCCTCTAAGGTTGCCTTGGTTTATGGTCCTATCGTGATGGCTGGCAAGTTGGATGCCGTTAGTCATCCTTTCAGTGACCCAACGAAATACAACGATTATTACACGTATGATTTCAAGATTCCTGCATCAACTGTAGAGAAAGCAAAGTATGACGGATTGAAGACTATCCAGCGAGTGGAAGACCATTCGAACGCCGATAAATCATCGTTAGACTTGCGTTTCAAGACCAAGCATGGTGTAGAGATAGTTCCTTTCTTCGATGCGCATCATTGTCGTTATGCTGTGTATTGGCAGAAATAAAATGAAGAATCAATGAAACGTCATATGATGCTCATTTCTTGGCATTTCTGCATCTAAAAGTGGCAGGAAACGAGCGTCAAAGAGTTCGTTTGCTTCTTGATGTAACAAGAAACGTGCGTCAATGGTTCCGATGAGGATAAAAAGTATCAAGAAATGTGCATCAAGACCTAAAACTGGACTTAAAAGTAGCGAAAAAGGCGAAACAATTGCCCCAACGACATCCAAAAGTAGAAGAAAACGCTAAACAATTCGTCCAACGACACCTAAAAGAAACAATATTTCGCAAACAACTCTTTCCCAAAGTTCAAACGAAGGCTTTGTTTCTGATTTCTTGCTACTTTTTGGCTTGGATGGGGCTATTGATGCATGTTTCCTGCCCCTCTTGATGTCATTTCATGCTTTCTCAACTAAGATACTCTTTGAGATAATGATTTGAAAGCGTTTCCACTTCTCTAATCTGCTATTTTTTTGTCTTTTTAGGCATTATTTTTTGCTAAAAAGAAAGAAAAGTTTGGTAGATTCATTAATTTGGATTACTTTTGTATCATCACTTTAAAACGAAATAACATGAAAAGAACTTTTTTGACGAGTTGCTTGGCTCTTTGCTTCTGTGGCGCACTCTGGGCGCAAGACTACACCGTGCAGTCACCTGATGGACATATCACATTGTCCGTTTCTAATCACGAAAAATTAAACTATTCTGTCCAATTGGATGGAAAAACATTGATAGCTCCTTCTCCTATGGGCTTTCAATTGAAGAAGGAGAGCGATATGGTAGGCAATTTTGCTGTGCAAAATGATGCCAAGGTGAAGAGTGGAGTTGAGGATTGGACACCAGTTGTGCGCAACAAACACGCTCAGTGCCATGTACCTTATAATGAATTGACGCTTAATTTAAAGGAAAAAGATGGAAAGTGTCGCCGTATGGATGTGGCTTTCCGTGTAATGAACGATGGTGTGGCTTTCCGATACACCTTGTATGGTATTCCTGTATTGGGAAATCGAGAAATAATTAAAGAATTGACAGGATATGCAGTCCCTGAGCATTCTAGTCTTTGGATTCCTGATTTTGCATATGAAGACCATGGTAAAAGTTACAAGTCTTCTCAAGAAGGTCAGTTTATAGAAACTCCAGTGAAAGATATTCCAACGAATATTCATGCTGGCTTGCCTGGGCTAATCAAGGTGGATGCCAATAACTGGATGGCTTTGACAGAGGCAAATTTGGATAATTATCCTGCTTTCTATTTGGGTAGAAGCATAGAGCCAAAGGATGGTTATCAGATGTTGGATACCAAATTGACTCCTATTTGGGGAGAAGACGAAAATGGTGTGAAGGCTCGTTTCGCCGAAGCAACTAACTCTTCTTGGCGTGTCATCATGATTGGCCATAATCCTGGTAAGTTTATAGAAAGTGAAATTGTGCGTTCTTTGAATCCTGATTGTGTACTCAAGAATACGTCTTGGATAAAACCTGGTATGTCGGCTTGGGATCATTGGTGGAGCGGTGAGGTCAAGATGGAGCAAGATGTCATCAAGCAATATGTTGATTTTGCAGCAAAAGAGAAATGGCCTTACATGTTGATAGACTGGACTTGGTATGGACCTTATAACAAACCTGAGGCTAACATCACTTCTGTGGCACCGCAACTCAATATGCCGGAGATTATCAAATATGCCAACTCTAAGAATGTAGATATTTGGCTTTGGTTACGCTGTGAGGATGCCAATAACAACGACCAGTACAAGGAAGCTTTCCCTCTTTATCATCAATGGGGTGTAAAAGGTGTGAAGATTGATTTCATGGATCGTGACGACCAAGACATGGTGAATTGGTATCGACGTATCATCAAGGCTACGGCAGAAAATGAATTGATGCTCGACTTCCATGGTGCTTACAAACCGGATGGTATCGAACGTACCTATCCTCATATGTTAACTCGTGAGGGAGTGTTGGGAAGTGAGTATTATAAGTTCTCCGACAAGGTTACTCCAGAGCATAATGTCACCTTGGCTTATACCCGTTTGTTGGCTGGTCAGATGGACTATACCCCTGGAGGATTCCTCAATGTTACTCAGAAACAGTTCAAACAGCAATCTCCAACTTTGGTTTCTAACACTCGTGCGGCAGAACTAGCCAAGTTTGTGGTATATGAAAGTCCGTTTATGTGCTTCTGTGATCATCCTAAGAATGTCTATGGACAAGTAGGTGAGGACTTTGTGCAGCAAGTACCTACAACTTGGGATGACATCCACTTCGTGGGCGGAACTCCAGATACCTATGTGGCTCTTGCCAAGAAGAGTGGTGAGAAGTGGTATGTGGGCATCATCAATAACAGCAAGCAACGGGATATAAAACTGGACTTGAGTTTCTTGCCAAAGGGTACTTATCAATTGGAATATTGGAAGGACGGCAAGAAGGCCAATACGGTGGCTACCGATTGCGAGCATAAGACTATGACTGTGTCGTCTGCTAAGCCTGTCAATGTAAGATTGGCGAATGCTGGTGGTTATGTTTGTGTTATTTCTCGAAAATAACAAAGTTTTTTGAGATTCCTATAAGTATTTTTCTTTTTGGATTCGTATTATTAATAAAATAGTAAAAACGATGAAAATAAGAAAAATACTTTTTTTTGTGTCAGCCTTGTTCTTGTCGGAAGGCATGATGGCTCAGACACTCGATGTCGATAAGCAATTGCAGTATTGCCATAAGCAGGTGAATCGGGCTTTGGATGAGCTTCGTCAGAAAGATGGGAGCTATGATTTCACGATGGAGCCTCGAAATATCCTAAAGGGGGATAAACAGAAAGGATGGAACTGTCGCAAGGCTACAGCTGAGGAGTGGTGCGATGGCTTTTGGCCTGGCATTCTTTGGATGGATTATCAGAATACCAAGGATGAGGCTGTTCGTGAGGCTGCTGAGGGCTATACGGAGTCATTGAAGGGCATCGCCTATCGTCCTTGCTACGACCACGATATCGGTTTCTTGATGTTCTGTTCTTACGGCAAGGGATATGAGGTGAATCATTCACAAGAATATAAAAATGTAATTCTGGCTTCTGCCGATTCGCTCGCTACGCTCTTTAATCCAATCGTAGGCACGATACTGAGCTGGCCACGAGAAGTGAAACTTCGCAATTGGCCTCATAATACTATCATGGACAATATGATGAATCTCGACATGATGTTCTGGGCTTCCAAGAATGGAGGCAATCGCTTGTTGTATGATTTGGCTGTCACACATGCCAAGACCACGATGAAGAATCATTTTCGTCCCGATGGAAGTTGTTATCATGTAGCTGTGTATGACACCATCAATGGTGACCTTATCAAGGGCGTAACACATCAAGGATATGCAGACAATTCAATGTGGGCTCGAGGACAGAGTTGGGCAATCTATGGCTATACGATGGTTTATCGCTATACACACAATAAGATGTTCTTGGATTTTGCACAGAAGGTGACAGACATTTATCTCAAGCGATTGAAGGAAACTAGCGATGATCTGATACCGCTTTGGGATATGGACGATCCACGTGGTGTGAAAGCTCCTAAGGATGCCAGTGCAGCCTGTGTGGTAGCGGATGCCCTTCTTGAACTCCAGAATTATGTTGGAGGGGAAAAGGGTGAAGAATACAAACAGTTTGCCTTGCAATCCTTGGCGCAATTGAGTTCAAGCAAATATCAGAGCGGCAAGAAGAATGGGGCATTCTTGATGCATAGTACGGGGCATCATCCTGCAGGTTCAGAAATCGATGCCAGTATCATCTATGCAGATTATTATTATTTGGAGGCATTGTTGAGAGCCAAGGCTTTGAAATAAAAAGTAGTGATTCATATGAAAGAACATAGTTTTTAGGTTTATATAGTTAGGTTTATTAAAAACAAATAGACAATGAAAAAGGAGTTGGTCAAATTCATGTGACCAGCTCCTTTTCTTATTATATATAGTTGTAGATTAGAGCATATATTTGTATGATATGTAGTTGTGTCATTTTGTAACTCTAAACCAATCTGCGTCAATCCAACCTCGATTGCCTTTCGTGTTCTTGCGCTCACTTACAAATCCCATTTTTGCACCAATCCATTTGCCTTGGCGCATGGTGAAGAGGTTGCCTACATTCTTGTATCGTTTGCCATCTAGACTATAGGCAAATTGACATTTGCCATCTTTCGCTTTCATTTGGAGATAGATGTCAAGATAAATGGCAGGTGAGTAAGGAATCGTATCTTTCTCTGTAGGTTGTAGGGTGGCGAGTGTTTGTGTATTCTCAATGCCTCCTTGGTCCGCATCCTTGCAAGCAAGTTGTTGGAGTAAGAAATGGTCACCCATCCTGCGAACAACCAATGCTTGATAGTCCATGCCCATCATGATGATGCCACCATATTGGTCATCTTCCTTGGAGGCAAAGCGAATCTTGGCTGTAGCCTTGAAATCCTTGGCAGGAGTCTTTTGTAAAAGAAGGTTTCCTGCTTCCCAAAGACTCTTGAACTGGGGCTGAAGATCGGCCGTGTAAAGACGCAAACATCCGTTGGTGGTTGGCATTCCCCATAATTGGTTATAATTGGCGTGCCATTGCCATTGCAGACCAAGCTCTGTACTATTGAATTCATCTGATTCTTGTGGATTCACTTGCAAATGCGAACTTGTTTTCGGCTTTTTGTAGGTCATGTAGGGTTCTCCACAACCGTCTCCATCTTTGTCATTCCCCATCACAGGCCAATTGTTTTTCCAGTTGACTGGTTGTAAGAATACCACTCGACCATAGGCAGCTTTGTCATTGAAATGCAAAAACCAGTCTTCGCCTTGTGGGGTATGTACCCATGCGCCTTGGTGGGGACCATTGACCTCAGTCTTGCCTTGTGCCATCACCATTTTTGTTTCATAAGGACCATATACATTTTTGCTTCGCATGGCTAGTTGCCAACCCATTTGTACGCCACCGGCAGGGCACATGATCCAATACCAGCCATCACGCTTGTAGAATTTTGGACCTTCCGTGGTGTGGTTCTTTTGCCCGCCATCAAATACGATGTGAGGTTTGCCAATCACACGAGTTCCATCAGCAGAAAGTTCACGGACAGTCAGTACCGAGTTGAAGCCTGCACGACTGCCAGCCCAACCGTTCACGAGATAGCATTTGCCATCTTCATCCCAAAGAGGGCAAGTGTCTATCATTCCTTTTCCTGCCAACACGCATACAGGTTTGCTCCATTCGCCACGAGGGTCTTTGGTTTTTACCATGAAGATGCCATGGTCTGGGTCTCCCCAATAAATGTAGAATTCACCATTGTGGTGACGAATGGATGGCGCCCATACTCCCTTGCCATGTTGCGGCGTGTCAAACAGCTCTTTGGGTTCTTGCTCTTGCAGGGCATAACCAATAATTTCCCAGTTGACCAAATCTTTGGAATGTAGAATAGGAAGCCCTGGAATGCAATTAAAGGAACTTGCCGTGAGGTAATAATCTTCACCTACAGCCACCACGTCTGGGTCGCTGTAGTCCGCATAAAGCACAGGATTGGTGTAAGTTCCATTGCCATTGTCAGGATTCCATACCTGTGAATGGTATTGGGCGTGACTCGGCGATGGTATGGTGAGCAATAGGCTCGACATGAGAAAGACAACTATTTTCTTGTTCATAATTTTAATCTTTTAGAGTAGTTATATTACTTTTATATACGAATAAAAGGTGAATCATACGTATAATTAGTCTTATTATACCCAATAATTTTGTTGAATCAAATATTTGTTGTAAATTTGCATCCTGTGAATGGAGAATCTCAGTATTCTGCATTCGACACAAACATTCAACACTCAACATTAAATAAATGTATATAGCAATAGCAGGAAATATAGGTAGTGGTAAGACTACTCTCACCAATATGCTCGCCAAGCATTATGGGTGGCGTAAGTTCTTGGAGCCAGTGGATGAGAATCCCTATCTTGATGATTATTACAAAGATATACCGCGATGGGCGCTCAATATGGAAGTTTATTTCTTAAAGCAGCGTTTCAAAAATCTTTTGGAGATAGAAAAGTCGGAGGAGACGATCATTCAGGATCGTACTATCTTTGAGGGAGTGTATGTCTTTGTGGCGAATAATAAGGCAATGGGCAATATGGACCAGCGTGACTATGAAACCTATATGGAACTCTTTGAGTCAATGATGGAAGTTGTGAAAATGCCTGAGCTCATGATTTATCTTCGTTCTTCAGTACCGCATCTGGTGGAGAATATCCAGAAACGGGGGAGGGATTACGAACAAAAAATGCCTCTTGACTATTTGGAAGGTATCAACCGACTCTATGAGGACTTCATTCTGAACAAGTATAAAGGAAAGGTGCTTATCGTTGATGTAAATGAACTCGACTTTGAGCACAATCCTAAGCAGTTTGGAGATATCGTGGATAAAATTGATGCCGAACTCTTTGGACTTTTCTCGCAAAAAGTATAGCCTAAGCACTTTTGAAGGTAAGGCTAATTTATAAGATTCAATATTAAAAACTCAATACTCAATCAAATGCATATTGCAATAGCTGGAAATATAGGTAGTGGCAAGACTACTCTCACCAAACTTCTTGCCAAACGTTATGGTTGGAAAGCAAATTTCGAACCTGTAGATAACAATCCTTATCTTGCAGATTATTATAAGGATATGGAACGATGGTCGTTTAATCTTCAGATTTATTTCTTGAATAAGCGATTCCATGATGTCGTGGAGATTTCGCGTTCGGAGCAGACCATTGTGCAAGACCGTACCATCTTTGAGGATGCTCGTATCTTTGCTCCTCACATTCATGACATAGGTATGATGAGCGACCGTGACTTTGCCAATTATACAGACCTCTTCGATCTAATGATTAGTCTTGTGAAGCTTCCTGACCTTATGATATACATAAAAAGTAGTATTCCTACGCTTGTTAAGCATATTGAAAAGCGTGGTCGGGATTTTGAGAAGAGCATTCGTATCGACTATTTGCAAGGATTGAACAATCGTTACGAAGAGTGGATCAAGAATTACAAGGGACGCCTCATCATCATTGATGGTGACCATTTGGAGTTCGGTGAAAATCCAGAAGACTTTTGTAAAGTCACAGACCTGATAGATGCAGAGCTTTTTGGCTTGTTTAAATAACAAAATTATACTTAATCACTCATGTCAAGATGAGAAAGCGTTTCGTACATATATTGTGGGCATTGTTGGTGACAGGAATCTTAAGCGTCACAGTAGGCTTCTTTGCCATTTGGTTTGGCAAAGTGGGTTATATGCCCGACATAGAGGATTTGCAGAACCCTATCAATCGTTTTGCAACACAGGTGTATTCTGCAGATGGAAAAGTGCTGGGTACTTGGAATCTTAATAAGGAAAATCGTATCGTTATTCCTTATAAAAACATGTCGCCTTATCTGGTGAAGGCACTGGTGGCGACAGAAGATGAACGATTCTATGAGCATTCGGGCATTGATTATCGTGCATTGGGACGTGCTATTGTCAAGAGAGGAATCTTGGGGCAAACCAATGCTGGAGGTGGCTCTACCATAACCCAACAGTTAGCAAAGCAATTGTATAGCGGAACAGCGGCAAGTACGGTCCAGCGTCTTTTTCAGAAACCGATAGAATGGGTAATTGCCATCAAGTTGGAGCGATATTACACGAAAGAAGAAATCATTGCACTTTATCTCAATTATTTTGATTTCTTGCATAATGCTGTAGGTATCAAAACAGCTGCCAATACCTATTTTAATAAGGAGCCAAAGAATCTGACTGTTTGTGAAGCTGCAACATTGATTGGACTTTGCAAAAATCCATCTTTGTTTAATCCTGTGAGATATCCCGAACGAGCACGTGAACGCCGCAATGTGGTCTTACAACAAATGGTGAAGGCTGGATATATGTCGAGAAGTGAATATGCTCAATATGCAGCGGAACCTCTCACGTTGAACTTTCATCGCACAGACCATAAAGATGGTAGTGCTACTTATCTGCGTGAGTTCCTACGACAATATATGATGGCAAAACGACCTGCTCGTTCTGATTATCCATCATGGAATAAGGTGCAGTTCGTAGTTGACTCTATCACTTGGGATAATGACCCTCTCTATGGTTGGTGCAACAAGAACTTCAAGAAAGATGGTTCGCCTTATAATGTCTATGCAGATGGATTGAAAGTGTTTACCACTATAGACAGTCGTATGCAGAAGTATGCGGAAGAGGCTGTATATCAGCATGTGGCTCGTTATTTGCAACCTGCTTTTGGTAAGGAAATTTCTCGTAAGCCAAGTTCGCCTTATTCTGATAAACTGACTCCAAGTCAGATAAGAAGTATCTTGAATCGTTCTATCACCCAGAGTGAGCGCTGGCGCACAATGAAGGCTGCAGGATATACGCCAGAAGAAATCAAGGATGCATTCCGTAAAAAGATAGACATGACCGTGTTTACCTATCATGGTGATATTGATACATTGATGAGTCCACTCGACTCCATCCGTTATTACAAGAGTTTCTTGCGTAGTGGCTTTATGAGTATGGATCCTAAGACGGGTGCTGTCAAGGCATACGTGGGTGGCTTGGACTATACCCATTTCATGTATGATATGGTGAGCTTGGGTCGTCGTCAGGTAGGTTCCACCATCAAGCCTTTCTTGTATAGTTTGGCGATGGAGAATGGATTCACGCCTTGTGATTATGCTCCTAACCGTCAGCAAACCTATATTGTGGCAGGCAAGCCTTGGACTCCTCGTAATGCCAACCATGCTAGATATGGTCAGATGGTGCCATTGAGTTGGGGATTGGCACAAAGTAACAACTGGATCAGTGCTTATCTGATGAGCAAGTTGAATCCTTCGCAGTTTGTGCAACTCTTGCATGATTATGGAATCAACAATCCTGATATCCATGCTTCAATGAGCCTTTGTCTCGGCCCTTGTGAGGTGAGTGTAGCAGAGATGGTGAGTGCCTATACAGTGTTTGCCAACCATGGCATCCGAACTGCTCCAATGTTTGTGAGCCGCATCGAGGACAATGAAGGTAATACGATAGCAACTTTCCAACCTCGTATGAATGAGGTGATTAGTGCCGACAATGCTATGAAAATGTTGACGATGTTGATGGGAGTTGTAGATCATGGTACAGCGGGAAGATTGCGCTATCGTTATAATTTGGAAGGACAGATTGGCGCCAAGACAGGTACGACCAATAACAATAGTGATGGTTGGTTTATCGGATTCACCCCTCAATTGGTAAGTGGTGTGTGGGTAGGCGGTGAAGATCGTGACATCCATTTCGACCATATGAATATGGGACAGGGTGCGACGATGGCACTTCCAATTTGGGCTATCTATATGAAGAAAGTCTATGCCGACCCAACGTTGGGCATCAGTCCAGAAGTAAAGTTTGATCTTCCGGAGAATTACAATCCTTGTGGGGTAAAGAAGGAAGAGGATAACTTCACGGATGGCATTGATGAAGTATTTGAATAAAACTATTGTCGAGTCACTTCAGGCAAGAAAGTTTTCATCTTTCTTTTTCCAAAGAACACTTGATTTCTTGAACAATAAATATCCCATGATGATGCCGAGGTAGATGAGGCAGAGTTGTGGGATATTTATTGTTATATTCTCGATGCTTGCTCCAGGAAAGTGTGTGGTGAGATGTAAGACGGTGTTGCAGAATTGGGTGATACCAACAAGGCAACTTGCCACAAAATGAAGTAATGGGGTGGTGAGATAGGATAAATAGGGTATCAGAGTGAATAATCCAAGGAATAGGGCGGTGACTGAGAGATATAGGATGAGGGTGGTTGCTGGGATGGCGATAAAACTTGTGATGAGAGAGTAAGTGGAGATACGACCAAAGTAATAGGCGATGAGTGGTATCGTGCCAATTTGAGCTGCTAATGACATGTAAAACATTCCCCAAATGGTCTTGGTAAAACGCTTGGCAAAGATGGATTCTTGTAGTGCTGGCACAAAGAGAAGTATTGCGAAAACTGCCATGAATGACATCTGAAAACTAATGTCAAATAGATATAGAGGATTGAACAATAGCATGACGACGTAGGCAAAGCAAAGGTTATTGATAGACAAAGCCTTACGATGAGCAAGCAGGGCAAAACTATAGGCGCTAATCATGGTTGCCGAGCGAATTGCACTCGTAGGCATTCCGATAAATATCACGTATCCCCAAATGGCTATGAGTGATAAGAAAATACTAAAGGTAGAACGTCGCCTTCTGCCCATCAATAGAATGAATATCTGAAAGATGATGCCTATGTGCAATCCGCTGATAGCTAATGTGTGACTAGCTCCAGATAGTGAATAAATGTCTTTGGTTTCTTTGGTTAATGCCGTCTTGTCTCCTAGCGTCATGGCTGAGATGACGGCGAAGTCTTGATCTTTGATGTTGAGCCTTTTCATTTTGCATTGGATGTGATTCCTGACATCTTGTGCGAGCATCAAGGTTCGGTCGAAAGAGGAAAGGTCTTCCTCTGATATGATTTGTATGCTTTCTTGCTTCTTGTCCATTTGATGGGAAGTGAAAAGTCCACCAAGAAAAAAGATACTAATATAGAGGGAAATGCATTGTTGGGATATGTTTCCGTTCTTGTAAAATAAAAATGCTATTCCCCATGAAATCAATGACAATGCAAGCCAATAAAATGTATCAATAAGCCCATAGCTAGCTGTGGCAATTAAGATGCTAATTGTCAGGATGATGCTAATGCGCATCAAAGGTGTAAAAAGTGATGAGGTCTTTAATTTTCGCATATACTTCTATTTTTTATTCTTTCATTTCCTCTGAAAAAACTAATTTTTCTTGGGAAAATCTCGCTTAAACTTTTAATAAGTGCAAATATACGAATAATTTTTCGTCTAAATACAGTTTTTTTTGTAATTTTGCAAAGTTTTAGAGAATACAATAAAAATCATTATAATGAACGTTTCTTACAAATGGCTTAAAGAATACGTCGATTTCGACTTGACTCCACAGGAAACAGCGGACGCGCTGACCTCATGTGGCCTCGAAGTTGACGCTTTAGAAGAAGTTCAATCTATCAAGGGTGGATTGAAAGGTCTTTACGTTGGTAAAGTATTGACATGCGAGGCACATCCTAATAGCGATCACCTCCATGTTACTACCGTTGACCTGGGCAAGGGCGAGCCACAGCAGATTGTCTGCGGTGCTCCTAACGTTGCCGCTGGTCAGAAGGTAATCGTTGCCGACTTGGGCTGCGTGCTTTACGACGGCGACCAGAGTTTTACAATCAAGAAGAGCAAACTTCGTGGTGTGGAGAGCTTCGGTATGATTTGTGCCGAGGATGAGATAGGCGTAGGTACTGACCACGCTGGTATCATCGTCCTCCCTGAGGATGCTCCTGTAGGTCAGCCTGCCGCTGAGTACTATCACTTGGAGAGCGATTGGCTCATCGAGATTGATATTACTGCCAACCGTGCTGATGCGCTCGGTCACTATGGTGTGGCTCGTGACCTCTACGCTTGGTTGAAGCAGAATGGTTATCAGACTAGCTTGCATCGCCCTTCTTGCGAGGAGTTCAAGGTGGATAACGAAGACCTTCCTATCGAGGTGGAGATTCAGAATACTGATGCCTGCAAGCGTTATGCTTGTGTCAGCATCACCGACTGCGAGGTCAAGGAGAGTCCTAAGTGGTTGCAGGATAAGTTGAACATCATCGGCTTGCGTCCTATCAACAACATCGTGGATATTACCAACTACATCATGATGGCATACGGTCAGCCTTTGCACTGCTTCGATGCAGACATGGTGACTGGTCATAAGATTGTGGTTCGCACCCAGCCAGAGGGTACCAAGTTCATTACCCTCGATGGTGAGGAACACACCCTTGGTGAGCACGACTTGAGCATCTGCAACAGCGAGGAGCCTATGTGTATCGCTGGTATCTTCGGTGGTAAGGGTTCTGGAACTTACGAGAATACCAAGAGTGTTGTCTTGGAGAGTGCTTACTTCCACCCAACATGGATTCGTAAGAGCGCACGCCGCCATGGTTTGAGTACCGATGCCAGCTATCGTTTCGAGCGTGGTATCGACCCTAATGGTCAGATTTATGCCTTGAAGCAGGCTGCCATCCTCTGCAAGCAGTTGGCAGGTGGTAAGATTTCCATGCAAATCAAGGATGTTTATCCAGAGCCTATCCAGGACTTCCCTGTTCGCTTGAACTATGAGTACGCTCATCGTCTCATCGGTAAGGAGATTGGTGCAGAGACCATCAAGAACATCGCTACTTCTTTGGAGATGAAGATTGTGAAGGAAGATGCTGAGGGTATCGACCTCCTCGTTCCTCCTTATCGTGTGGATGTACAGCGTCCTTGCGACGTGGTAGAGGATATTCTTCGTATCTACGGATATAATAATGTGGAGATTCCTACCCAGTTGAAGAGCTCTTTGACAGTTCAGGGCGATGAGGACAAGGCTTATCACACACAGAATATCGTTGCCGAGCAGTTGGTAGGCGAGGGCTTCATGGAGATTTTGAACAATTCCTTGACCAAGGCAAGCTACTATACAGACTTCGACCTCAATATGTATCCTGATGAGCATACCGTCAAGGTGATGAACCCATTGAGTGCAGACCTCGGTGTGATGCGTCAGACCATGCTTTTTGGTGGTTTGGAGAGCGTATCTCGCAACATCAACCACAAGAGCCAGAACTTGAAGTTCTTCGAGGTAGGTAACACCTATATATATAATAAGGAGAAATGGGATGCCGAGAATCCTATCAAGGGTTACAGCCAGGAAGGTCACATTTCTCTCTTCATCACTGGTAAGCGAGTAGATGGCAACTGGGCTCATGCTGATGAGCAGAGTTGCATCTACGAGTTGAAGGCTGTCGTTGAGAACATCCTCCGTCGTGTGGGTATGCCAGCCAACAATGTCGTGGTTAAACACAGCGACAACAATATCTTCTCTAAGGGCGTGCAGTATGAGACACGTGCAGGCAAGGTATTGGTAGAGTTGGGTATCCTCGGTTTGAAGTTAAAGAAGGCTTTCGACATCGAGCAGGATGTATTCTATGCAGATGTGCATTGGGACAACTTGATGAAGGCTGTCAAGAAGGTGAACCTCACCTATACCGACATCAGCAAGTATCCTTCTGTAAGCCGTGACTTGGCACTCTTGGTTGATAAGAACGTGGAGTTCGCCCAGATTGAGCAGATTGCTCGTCAGACAGAGAAGAAACTCTTGAAGAGTGTCGTACTCTTTGATGTCTATGAGGGTAAGAACTTGCCAGAGGGTAAGAAGAGCTATGCTGTCAACTTTATCCTTCAGGATGAGGAGAAGACACTGAATGATAAGCAGATTGATGCTATCATGAAGAAGCTTATCGCTAACTTGACAGGTAAGCTCAATGCAGAATTAAGATAATAAACAAACGATAAACATTTAAAATTTTATTCCAATGGGAAGAGCATTTGAATATCGTAAAGCTACAAAGCTGAAAAGATGGGGCCACATGGCCAAGACATTTACTAAGTTGGGCAAGCAGATCGCTATCGCAGTAAAGGCTGGCGGTCCAGAACCAGAGAACAACCCAACATTGCGTGCTATCATCGCTAACTGTAAGCGTGAGAACATGCCTAAGGATAACATCGCTCGTGCTATCAAGAATGCTATGGGCAAGGACACTAGCGATTACAAGGAGGTAACTTACGAGGGATATGGTCCTCACGGAGTAGCTGTATTCGTTGATACCTTGACCGACAACACCACTCGTACTGTAGCTGACGTTCGTTCTGTATTCAACAAGTTCAGCGGTAACCTCGGTACAACAGGTTCTCTTTCATTCCTTTTCGACCACAAGGCTGTCTTCACATTCAAAAAGAAGGATGGCTTGGATATGGACGAGATGATTCTCGATTTGATCGACTACGGTGTAGAGGATGAGTTCGACGAGGATGAGGAAACTAACGAAATCACCATCTATGGTGCTCCAACAAGCTTTGGCGAGATCCAGAAGCACTTGGAGGCTGAAGGTTTTGAGGTAACAGGTGCAGAGTTCACTTACATCCCTAACGACTTGAAGGACGTTACCGCTGAGGAGCGTGAGACTATTGACAAGATGGTAGAGAAGTTGGAGGAGTTTGATGACGTTCAGACTGTCTATACCAACATGAAGCCTGAGATTTCTGAGGGTGAATAAAACATCTCTAGATAAAAAACATAGGGAGATTTCTTGCAAAGAGAAGTCTCCTTTTTTTATAAAAACAAAGCGTTATGATTATCAATAATGAAAATAAAAGTCATCTCACCACTGTGACTTATAAGACGCATGGCACTTGTTCACAGTTCATCAACATTGCTGTGGATGAAGAGGGTACTGTGCAAAAAGTTGAGTTTATTGGTGGGTGTGATGGTAATACCAAGGGAATTTGCTCTTTGGTGAAAGGTATGAAGGCTGCCGAAGTGAAAGAACGCCTCAAGGGAATTACTTGTGGACGAAAGCCAACGAGTTGTCCCGACCAGTTGGCTACAGCTCTTGCGGAGATGGGGCTGTAGTATATAGAGATAATCCCACAGGCTTCGCAAATGAAATACTGCGAAGCCTGTGGGATTGTTAAATGTCGAAAAAGTATTAGTATTTGAAGATGTCGTCTAGTAAAACTTTTCCATTTTCAGAAGCGGAACGATAGACGAAGCGGAAACTAAAATGAGATTCCTTATACTTTTTTAGTCCAGGATTGTTGTCAATGCCTTGCTTCTGTGCGTCATGCAATTTCTTTTTGTTGGCAAGGATGGCTGTAGGATTGTCTGCATTGCCTTGCAGCGTGACATAGTAGGTGTAGGTCTTGGTGTTTTTGTCGAAAGTAGCACTATCCGTACGGCAGTTGTTGACGTATGGAGTAGGGCAATATTTCTCTGTATATTCTTTGGCCTCACGAGCAGCCTTGTCCTCCAAACTCTCAGTGCAAGATACCACCAAGGCGAGAGTTATCATGCTATAAATAATCTTTTTCATATTTTTTTTATGTCCTATAGAATTCTGATGCAAAGTTACTGCAAAATAGGGATAAAACAAAATTAAAGTTGGATATTTTTGTGAAAGAAGTAAAAATGCAATCTCCTTTTGTCTGTAGACGTAACTCCTTTTTGTACGGAAGACTGTTTCTGGGAGACAACTTGACTGTCTAAGAAAGACAGTCTGGCTGTCCTTGTCTAATCAAAAGAATTGTCTATAATTTTCTACTGTTTCCCAAAAATATCTCTTAAAAATTTGGTGTTCTCCTAAAAATAAGGTAATTTTGCAATCTAAAGAGAGAAAAATTTTATGGAGAATATAAACAATATACGAAATTTCTGCATTATTGCACATATAGACCATGGTAAAAGTACCTTGGCCGACCGATTGCTGGAGAAAACTCAGACCATCAAGATAACAGAGGGGCAGATGCTCGATGATATGGATTTGGAACGTGAGCGTGGTATTACCATTAAGAGCCATGCCATCCAAATGGAATACAAGGCAAAAGATGGTCAAACTTATATATTGAACTTGATTGATACTCCGGGACATGTCGATTTCTCTTACGAAGTGTCTCGTTCCATCGCAGCTTGTGAGGGTGCACTCTTGGTTGTGGATGCTACTCAAGGTGTGCAGGCGCAGACAATTTCTAATCTCTATATGGCTATCGAACATGATTTGGAAATTATTCCTGTCATTAATAAGATAGATATGCCTTCTGCCATGCCTGAAGAGGTGGAAGATGAAATTGTAGATCTTATCGGTTGCAAGCATGAGGACATTCTTCGTGCTTCTGGTAAGACAGGCGAGGGTGTTGAGGAAGTCTTGGAGGCTGTGGTGAATCGCATTCCTCATCCTGAAGGCGACGCCAAGGCACCTTTGCAGGCATTGATTTTCGATTCTGTATTCAATTCTTTCCGTGGTATTATAGCTTATTTCAAGATAGAAAATGGTACAATTCGTAAAGGAGATAAAGTGAAATTCTTCAATACGGGGATGGAGTATGATGCCGATGAGGTAGGAGTACTGAAGATGGATATGATTCCTCGCAATGAGCTTTCTACAGGTGAGGTGGGTTATATCATCTCTGGTATCAAGAATGCCACGGAAGTCAAGGTGGGTGATACGATTACTCATGTGGCTCGTCCTTGCGAGAAAGCTATTGCTGGTTTCCAGGAAGTAAAACCGATGGTCTTTGCTGGTGTTTATCCTATTGATCCTAGTGATTATGAGAATTTGCGTGCTTCACTTGAGAAGTTGCAGCTGAATGACGCTTCACTCACCTTCTCGCCAGAGAGTTCGGTGGCTCTTGGCTTCGGATTTCGCTGTGGATTCTTGGGCTTGTTGCACATGGAGATCGTGCAGGAGCGATTGGATCGTGAGTTTAACATGGATGTCATCACCACGGTGCCTAACGTATCTTATATGGTATATGACAAACAGGGTGGTGAGAAGGAAGTTCATAATCCTTCGGGATTGCCAGACCCTACCATGATTGACCATATCGAGGAGCCATATATTCGTGCTACGATCATTACTGCTACCGACTATATTGGTCCTATCATGAAACTTTGTCTTGATAAGCGAGGTGAATTGATAAATCAAGAATATGTGAGTGGTAATCGTGTGGAATTGCATTTCATGTTGCCTTTGGGTGAAATCGTTATTGACTTCTATGACAAGCTGAAGAGTATCTCTAAGGGATATGCTTCTTTCGATTATCATATTGATAGCTTCCGTCATTCCGATTTGGTGAAACTAGATATTTTGCTGAATGGTGAGCCTGTGGATGCCTTGAGTACTTTGACCCATCGTGACAATGCCGTAACTTTCGGTCGTCGCATGTGTGAGAAGTTGAAAGATTTGATTCCACGCCAACAGTTTGATATTGCTATTCAAGCTGCCATTGGTGCCAAGATTGTTGCTCGTGAGACTGTAAAGCAGGTGCGTAAGGATGTTACTGCTAAATGTTATGGTGGTGACGTGAGCCGTAAACGTAAGTTGCTTGAGAAGCAGAAAAAAGGTAAAAAGCGCATGAAGCAAATTGGTAATGTGGAAGTACCGCAGAAGGCGTTCCTTGCAGTCTTGAAGCTTGACTAAGCGTGAGAGAATAAACTTTTTATATAGAGGAGGATAGAGAAATTATGAATGAGAAAACTATGACTCCGACGCGAGATATCGCTAGGGAGCTAGCCCGCAAGTATAGTACGATGACTCACGATGAGTTGGATGTACTGGAAAGTATCTTGGTACCAATCCGTTATGGCAAGGGAGAAAAGATACTGATAGAGGGTGATGTGTGCCGTTCCATTTCTTATATAGAGAAAGGATTGGTGAGACAGTATTATACCAAAAATGGTAAAGAAGTGACCGAGCATCTTGGTGTCGATCATTCTATTTTCATGTGCATAGAAAGTTTGTTCAAGGAAGAACCTTCTCGATTGCAAGTAGAGGCTTTGGAGCCGACTTTGGTATATGCACTTCCGAAAGCAAAGCTGGAAGCTGCTGCCATACGCAATGTGAACATTCAGATGCTTTATCGTAAGATTTTGGAGGAGAGTTTGATACAGTCACAAATTCATGCCGACTTGATGCGTTTTGAAACGGCACCAAGTAAGTATAAGCGCCTTTGTGAGATGAATCCTCAGGTGGTGTTGCGAGCACCATTGACCTATATTGCTAGTTATTTGCAAATGACGCCTGAGACTTTGTCGCGCATTCGTTCTGGAGCTCTCGTCTGAAAATAAAATCCCGCTTCAAAAAGAAAAAACTTTGAAGCGGGATTTTTATCTTTTTAGGTATCTTAGGATACTTTTTGGTGCATTTATTCAGTATAGAGGAATCGCTTGATACTCTTCTTTGGTGTCTTTTCGAATTCCTCCTCATGAATGCGTATTTCTGATATCTTGCTGTAAGCCGGAATCATGGTGTTGAGTTCAACACGATTTTGTTCCATGATGTCGAGAAGCTCCTTCTTGCCAAGATTAAGCGTTTGGGCTTCGTCGTAATCTGGGTGAACAAGGCCAATGAGCTTATTGCCATTCTGAATGACAACACTCTCGCTTACGAGAGCAAGTGAGTTGAGCTTATCCTCTATTTCCTCAGGATAGATGTTCTGACCATTGGCGCCAAGCAACATATTCTTGCTACGTCCTTTGATGAATACATTGCCATCTCCGTCCATGGTACCTAAATCACCAGTGTGATACCAACCTTCCTCGTCAATTGTGTTCTTGGTAGCTTCCTCGTTCTTGTAGTAGCCTAACATGACATTTGGGCCTTTGGCAAGGATTTCTCCTGGCACGTTCTCTGGATCTGTACTGTCGATGCGAACCATCATGTGTAAGGCAGCTTTGCCGCATGAGCCAGGAACGAAGTTTGTATAGTCTTCATAGCAGATGATAGGGGCACATTCGGTGGCGCCATAACCGACAGTATATTTGAAGCCGACGTTATGGAGGAATGACTCTACCTCCTGATTGAAGGCTGCACCACCAATAATGACTTCATAGAAGTTGCCGCCAAATGCATTTGTAACTTGCTCGCAAATCTTCTCACGTACTTTCTTGCTGATGACCGGCATGTGAAGAAGCATGCGTACTCGATTGTTCTGTATCTTTGGGAAAACTTTCTTGCGAATGATTTTCTCGATAACCAATGGTACGGCAATGATGACTGCAGGTTTTATGCGTCCAAAAGCTTCGGCGATGATTGCAGGGCTAGGGATGCGAGTGAGATAATACACGTGGCAACCCTTGATAAATTCGAAGATGAATTCGAATGCCATGCCATACATGTGAGCCATTGGCAAGATGCTGATGACAGAGTCTCCAGCCTTGATTCTTTTGCCCAATACGTCTTCGGCAAAGTCGGCATTACTCCAAAGGGCACGGTAAGGAATCATCACACCTTTAGAAAATCCTGTGGTTCCGCTTGTGTAGTTGATGAGTGCCAACTCATCAGGATTTTGTTCGATATAGTAGTTGACATGTTCTTTTCGGAAATATTTAGGGAATTTCACACCGAACATCTCATTGAGGTGCTCGCGAGCGTATGTCAGTTTGTCTGTGCGAGACACGACCAAGGAATAGTCTGGGATATATATGATACCTTCCAGCCCAGGCATTTTTGTGGCATCCACTTGTGTTGCAACCACATCACCAACAAATAGCAATTTGGCATCACTGTGGTTGACAATGTTGTGTATCTGTTCAGGCATAAACTCATGCAGAATAGGTACAGCTACAGCACCATAAGTGAGCGTTGCAAGGAAGGCTACCGCCCAGTTGGCACTGTTGCGACCGCAAAGTGCAATTTTATCGCCTTTTACGACACCGGAGTTCTCGAACATGATGTGTAACTTCTCAATCTTTCTAGCCACATCGTGATACTGCAAGGTGGCTCCCTTGTAGTCGGTAAGAGCATCCATGTCCCAATGTTCGATGATGCTCTTCTGGATGAGTGCATTAAAACTAGGTATTTCCATTTCCTTTGATTTTATGATACTGCGTTCTGGTAGAGATAACGCTTGATTGATTTTTTTGCAGTCTTTTCAAATTCTTTCTCATACAACTGAATGCGTGCTATCTGGGCAAACGAAGGGACTTGTTCGTTGAGTTCCTTGCGGTTTTGCTCCATGATGTTGATGAGGTCTTCCTTCGTGAATCCTAATGTATTGGCTTCTTCCATATCAGGATGTACCAAACCTATGAGCTTGTCTTCATGCTGTATGATAATACTCTCGTTGACCATGGCCATAGAGTTGAGCTTGTCTTCTATTTCTTCAGGATAGATATTTTGTCCATTCGGACCGAGCAACATGTTCTTGCTACGCCCTTTTATGAAGAAGTGCCCATCGGCACTCATGGTAGCCAAATCGCCAGTGTGGAACCAGCCATCTTTGTCTATTACGGCATTTGTTGCCTCTTGGTTCTTGTAATAGCCCTGCATCACATTGATGCCACGGCAAACCAATTCGCCAGGTACATTCTCTGGGTCATCGCTTAGAACTTTCACTTCCATGTGCTTTACGGCGATGCCACAACTGCCAGGAACATAGTCGTCACGATGTGCGAAAGTAATAAGAGGAGCAGTCTCTGTGGTGCCGTATCCCATGGCGATAGGGAATCCGATGCTAACGAAGAAGTTCTCAATTTCCTTGTTCAATGGGGCACCTCCTACAACGACCTCATAGGTTCTTTCTCCAAACTCTCGTAGCGCAAAATCACGTACCTTTTCCTTGATACGCTTGTTGATGACTGGCATGTTCATCAAGAGTCTAGCTCGGTTGGTCTGGATGTATGGGAATATTTTCTTTCTGACAATCTTGTCAACCACCAAAGGCACTGCCATGATCACGTCTGGTTTTATCTCGGTGAAAGCCTCTGCAATGAGCGTAGGGCTAGGGAGACGGGTGAGGAAGAAAATGTGATTGCCCATAGCCATGTTGAAGATGAATTCTGTCATCAAGCCATACATGTGTGCCATAGGTAGCGTTGATAAGATATTGCAGTTCTTCCCGATGTGTGGAGCTATGCTGTCAATCAGGTAGTCGAGATTACCCCATAGGGCACGATAGGGGAGCATTACACCTTTGGAAAACCCTGTCGTACCGCTGGTATAATTGATCATTGCCAATTCCTCAGGATCATCCACATGGTAGTGTACATGTTCTTGTCTGAAATACTTAGGGTATCTATGTCCGAACAATTCATTGAGATGCTCTCGTGCGTAAGTAAGTTTCTCTGTTCTGGAAATGACAAGTGAATTGTCTGGTAAGTAGATGATGCCTTCGAGTGATGGCATTTCATCAGGAGAAATTTGGGTAGCCACATAGTCTCCCACAAAGAGTAGCTTACTCTCGCTATGGTTTACGATATTGTGAATTTGTTCTGGTTTAAATTCATTTTGGATTGGTACAACGACTGCGCCATACGTAATAATGGCCAGGAAGGCAACTGCCCACTGGCTACTATTTCTTCCACAGACGGCTATCTTGTCGCCTTTCTTCACATCGCTGTTCTCAAACAGAATATGAAGTTTTTCTATTTTTCTTGCTACATCATGATATTGCAAAGTAGTGCCCTTATAGTCGGTAAGTGCATCTAATTGCCAGTTCTTGATGATGCTTTGCTCAATATACGAGTTAAAACTTGGTATTGAATTCATTGCACAATTTACAAAATTTTGTGCAAAGATACAGTAAATTCTGCACACAACAAAATAATATGTGCACAATTTTACAAAACTAATGAAAAAAAATGAGTTTTGTCCCATTATCGCCCCCTTATAGGCAATAATGGGACAAAATATTACTCATATCTCATCGATTTGGCTGGATGTATATGAGAGATGAGATAGCTTGGAGCTACCAACATAAATATACTGATAAGAAGTGTTGCTACGTTGAGAGCCACAATCCCTAACCAATTGAATTCTATTGGAACCGTGCTTACATAGTAAGTTTGCGCGTCTAGTTTGACAATCCCTGTGAGATCTTGGATAGCTAGTAAAACTAATGCCAGTACATTTCCAATAATCATTCCCTTGCCGATGATGAATACGGCAAACCATAGGAATGTGTGACGAATCATCTTGTTTCTTGCTCCCAATGCTTTCATGACACCAATCATGGAAGTGCGTTCCAAGATGATAATCAACAGACCGCTAATCATGGTGACTCCCGCAACAATGAGCATCAGTCCCAGAATAATCCACACATTGAGGTCCATTAAACTGAGCCATTGAAAGATTTGTGGATTTATTTCCTTGATGGTTGCACTACTATAGGTTTCTCCATAGTGATCTACGGTGCGGTTCACCTTATTAATTATATAGTCTTCTACTTCATTAAGCTTACTGAAGTCTTTGACGGTAAGCTCTGCGCCACTCGCTTGGTCTTCTTCCCATCCATTTAGCTTGACGGCAGTATATAGGTCAGTATAGACCATCACCTCGTCGTATTTCTTCAAGTTGGTTTGGTAGATACCTGATATGGTGAAGCGGCGGGTACGTACTCCATTGTCATCAATAAAGTATGCAAATATGCGTTGCCCTGTCTTTAGATGCAGTTTGTCTGCCATCAACTGTGAGACGAGGATTTTGTTGTGGCTGGTTTTGTCGTCGAACTTAGGGATGCTCCCTTCCACCATGTTTTGATGGATGAAGGTAGAGTCGAAATCGGGGCCGACACCTTTGAATGCAACTCCTAGGAAGTCATTGTCTGTCTTGAGAATGCCCTCTTTTATGGCAAAGCGCTGAACATGTTTCACCCCTGGAATTTTTTTGAGGACTGTAACCATAGAGTCATCCATGACGACTGGATACTGATTCATTTGCTGAAGAGTCATGAAATCTGCCACTTGTATATGGCTTCCGAAGCCAATCACTTTGTCACGGATGGTATGCTTGAATCCCAAAACCACGCAGACGGATATAATCATAACAGCCAATCCGATGGCAACCCCTGCTGTGGCTATATGAATAGCAGGGCGAGAAACCTTATGCTTGTCGCCCTGATCACTATATAGTCTTTTTGCTATGAATAATGGAAAATTCATATTCTATTATAAATTATCGTCCTCCACACGTCCTGGATAAGATTCGAGAGCTTTGCCCAAAACAACCAATGCACGTTCCAAATCATGCTTCTTCAATACGTAAGCTACACGAACTTGGTTGCGTCCAGCACCTGGGGTCGTATAGAAACCTGCGGCAGGAGCCATCATGACAGTTTCACCTTCATAATTGAACTCTTCCAGACACCAACGACAGAATTTCTCTGAGTCGTCAATTGGTAACTTGGCAACGGTGTAGAATGCACCCATTGGTATTGGTGTGTAAACACCTGGAATACGGTTAAGACCATCGATCAAGCACTTACGACGCTCCACATACTCATCATATACATCGCGGTAATATTCCTCAGGAGCATCGAGCGAAGCTTCTGCCACAATCTGACCAATCAAAGGAGGAGAAAGACGGGCCTGACAGAATTTCATGACGGCCTTGCGAATCTCTGCATTCTTGGTAATCAAAGCTCCGATACGGATTCCACATTCGCTATATCGTTTGGAAACAGAATCGATGAGAACTGTGTTTTGTTCGATTCCTTCCAGGTGCATGGCACTGATGTAAGGACTGCCTGTGTAGATGTATTCACGATATACCTCATCAGAGAAGAGGTAAAGGTCGTATTTCTTCACCAGGTCACGAATTTGGTTCATCTCGCGTCGGGTGTAGAGGTAACCTGTAGGGTTGTTTGGGTTGCAAATCATGATGGCACGAGTGCGATCATTGATCAACTCCTCAAACTTCTCAACTTTAGGCAGTGAAAAACCTTCTTCGATGGTCGTTGCGATTGTACGAATCTTGGCACCTGCCGAAATGGCAAATGCCATATAGTTGGCATACGCTGGTTCTGGCACGATAATCTCATCGCCAGGGTTGAGACAGCTCATAAATGAAAAGAGCACAGCCTCGGAACCTCCCGATGTGATGATGATGTCATCGGCAGTAACATTGATGTTAAATTTTTTATAGTAATCCACAAGCTTCTCGCGATAGCTGAGATAGCCTTGGCTTGGAGAATATTCCAAGATGGTGCGGTCGATATGCTTCAACGCATCCAGACCACATTGAGGAGTTGGGAGGTCTGGCTGACCAATATTTAAGTGATAAACCTTTACTCCACGTTTCTTTGCTGCGGCAGCCAATGGGGCCAATTTCCTGATAGGTGACTCTGGCATTTCAAGACCGCGTACTGATATTTCAGGCATCTTATTTCTTTCTATTAATTATCTGAGTTGCAAAGTTTGTCTCATTTGACTTTGCTTTCGGCTGCAAAGGTAAGAATTTTCGTTGATATTTGAGAATAGATTAGGGAGAAATTTCTATTTTTAATAAAAAACTCTCTTTTCTGTTGCTCATACGCTTTCTTTTTTATAACTTTGCATGGCAAAAATAAACTCCTTTGTTGAGAAGGAATAATATTAATTATTAAAAATAAGAATAAAAAATGAGATCAAGAATGGGTGTAACTTGGTTCACAACCAAGGTGAAATATCAGAAGACGGATCAGGAAGATGGTACAGAGAAAGTCGTTTCTGAGGCTTATCTTGTAGATGCATTGAGCTTTACAGAAGCAGAGAGTGCTATCATCGATGAAATGACAGTCTATGTGAGCGGTGAATTAAAGGTGACCGGTATTACAAAGGCCAATTTCTCGGAGGTCTATTTCAGTGATGTGGATGATGATGACAAATGGTTCAAGGTAAAAGTGCAGATGATTGTTCTTGATGAGAAGACCGAAAAGGAAAAACGCAACAATGTGAACTTCCTTGTACAGGCAAAGTCTTTGGCTCGTGCATTGCGTTACATAGACGAGGAGTTGGGAAAAACAATGAACGACTATGAAATTGTAGGTATTAATGATACACCTCTGATAGATGTATTTGAACATCATGCTCCTAGCGAGAAAAAAGAAGAGCGCAATGATGTGCCTGAATACGAGCAACCAAATGCTCAACCTACAGAATAAGTAAATCGATCATAACATTTGGAATTATGTATGATGTAGCAAAGAATCTTCATGAAGTGCTGGACAACTTGCCAGAAGGAGTTCGCCTTGTTGCCATCAGCAAATTTCACCCTAATGAGTATATTGAGGCTGCTTATGCTGAAGGTCAACGTGTCTTCGGTGAAAGTCAAGAGCAAGAACTTGCCAAAAAAGTAAGTTCATTGCCTAAGGATATTGAGTGGCATTTCATAGGACATCTACAGACCAATAAGGTGAAGTATATTGCTCCTTATATCGCAATGATAGAGGCGGTGGATAGCTTGAAGTTGCTCAAGGAAATCAATAAGCAGGCTACCAAGCACGACCGTGTAGTGAAAGTGTTATTGGAACTGCATGTTGCCCAAGAGGAAACGAAGTATGGCTTGACTCTTGATGCTTGCCGTGAATTGTTGGAGGCAGGTGAATGGCGTGATCTGAAAAATGTTCAGATATGTGGTTTGATGATGATGGCTTCTAACACGGATAATTTGGCGCAGATAGAAAAAGAGTTTGATACTGCAGCTCGTTTCTTTGATGAGGTGAAAGCTAAGTATTTTACTTCAGATGATGCTTTTTGTGAGCGCAGTTGGGGTATGAGCCATGATTATCAAGTGGCAGTTCGGCATGGTTCCACAATGGTTCGAGTAGGAACTACCATTTTTGGACCTAGAGTATATTAAAAAAGAAAGTGCTAGTTCTTGATGATGGGAACTAGCACTTTCTCTTTTATGGTTTGGCAACCTTTTAGTGTTGTCTGTACTCCTTCTACGGAAGGTCTTATTTGAAGTAATATTGTCCTTTCTTTTGGGTTTGGTGTCCGAACTCTATGGCATGATGCGGACAATGGTGGTAACAAGAAAAACAAGTAAGGCAATCCTTGTGGTGTAGCCATTGTGGCATTTTCCCTTTCCCGCCATTGATGTCTCCTACAGGACAGACGTTGGCGCAAATTCCGCATTTTACGCATTTGTCGGCTGTGACATGGAAGCGTTTGTCGGTGATAAGGACATTCTCAAAGAATCCACCAACTATTTTTGTGAAGAACCAAGGGATAGGGCCTTTTGTCAAACGATTGATGCCCTCTTTGCGATTGAATATTTCTTCCATGGCGATAGTTAGTTCTTGAGAAGCCTCTTCTTTCTTCCGTATTTCCTTTTCTTTCGGATCTACATCCATAAAAGGCAACCCCACATACGACTCTGGCATAATCAGGGAATATGAAGAGTCGATTTGATGAACGCCTATTTGGGCAAGTGATTCATTGACGGAAATAATCTCGTTGAGATTCTCTATGGTCAACCCAATACTGTCGCCAGCAGTACAAACTGCATACGTAAAAGGACGGTGAGCCTGTTGAGAGTGACAAAGGTCAGCAGATTCTACCTTTACTTTCATATTTTTGATGAATTCTCTGACCAATTTGGGTACTCTCCAACCATGTACGGGGAATACAAAACCGAGCCGTTCATCCTCTTTAAGGGTAAACGGCTCGTTGTTCGTATGGTCTGATTTTGCATCCTTTATATAGTCAGGGATGTAAACTAGACTATCATGGGTTGCCGTAGCCAATTTGATGGCAGCCCAACGGGAATTTCCTGTTCCTGAGAAAAAGAATATCATTATTTCTTCTCTTCCATTACACCTTCGATATACAAGCGAGTCATTTCTACATTGCCATTGCTGCGAACGGTAATGGATTTCTTGAAATGACCAGGAAACATACCCTTGCCATTGTAGGTAACTGTAATTTGTCCCTTTTGCTTAGGGGCGATAGGAGTTTTGGTGTAAGAAGGTACTGTGCAACCGCAACTAGCGATAGCCTGATTGATGATAAGAGGCTTGTCACCTACATTGGTAAATGTGAAAGTGGTCTTTTGCACAGGAGAAGTCTCACTGAAATTGCCGAAATTGTGAGACACCTTGTCAAATTTGATTTCGGCTTGTGCATTCGCTGTTGCTACCATAGCAACGAGCATAGTCAATGCAAATATGAATCTTTTCATTTTCTTCTTTATTTTAAATTCTTTATTGTCTATTTACTAATTTGGATGCAAAAGTACATATAAAGTTTAGTAATTCATCACTTTTTTACATATTTTAATCTATAAATAATTCTTTAGGAACTGTCCTGTAAGGCTTTGCTTGCATGCTGCCACTTCTTCAGGTGTGCCGGCAATGACGAGATTTCCACCTTTGTCGCCTCCTTCAGGACCCAGGTCGATGATATAGTCTGCACACTTGATGACATCGAGATTGTGCTCAATGACTACCAGCGAGTGACCGCGTTCGATGAGGGCGTTGAAGGCATGGAGCAAACGCTTGATGTCGTGGAAGTGAAGTCCTGTTGTTGGCTCGTCAAAGATAAAGAGAGTTGGCTCTTGATCTTCCTTGCCAATGAAATAGGCTAGTTTCACGCGCTGGTTTTCACCTCCGGAGAGTGTACTGGAACTTTGCCCCAGTTTGATATAGCCGAGACCTACTTCTTGTAATGGGCGAAGACGGTTCACGATGACACGACAGTTGTCGAAGTCGGCATCTAGATGTTGCTTGCTCTTGTCGCTAAAGAAGTCGATGGCTTCATCCACGGTCATATTGAGCACATCATTGATATCCTTTCCTCCATAGCGTACGTCCAGAATATCGTGCTTGAAGCGCTTGCCTTTGCAGGCTTCACATTTCAAAACCAAGTCTGCCATGAATTGCATCTCGATGGTCACATAGCCTGCTCCCTTACATTCTTCGCATCGTCCTCCCTCTGCATTGAAAGAGAAATATTGGGGAGTGAATCCCAATTGCTTGGCCAATGGTTGTGCTGCAAAAAGTGCACGAATGGCATCGTATGCCTTTAGGTAGGTGGCAGGATTGCTGCGAGTACTCTTTCCAATAGGATTCTGGTCGATGAATTCCACATGGTGAATACTATTGATGTCGCCACCTATCTCAGAGTATTCTCCTGGCGCATCTGCCACTAAGTCGAGATGGCGGCGCATGGCAGGATAGAGGATGCCCTTGATGAGGGAACTCTTACCAGAACCCGAAACTCCTGTTATGACCGTGAAGACATTGAGAGGAATCTTTACGTCGATGCCTCTGAGATTGTTCATTCTGGCTCCCTTGATATCAATGGCTAAGTTCCAAGCACGATGACTTGTAGGACGCTCAATCAACTCATGGTGAGTAAGGTATTTAATGGTGTAGCTGTTGGGATATTTTTCTAAAAGCTCGGCTTGTTTGTTGGGGTCGTCCGTTGAATATTCTGAGGCAGGTCCTGCATAGACCAGCTCACCTCCCAATCTTCCTGCGTTAGGACCAATGTCTATCAGGTAGTCGGCTGCTCGCATGATTTCTTCGTCATGTTCAACTACGACAACAGTATTGCCAAGTTCTTGCAACTCGCGTAAAACCTTGATGAGTCTGTCGGTGTCACGGCTGTGGAGTCCGATACTAGGCTCATCGAGAATGTACACACTTCCCACAAGAGAAGAACCTAGGTTGGTGGTCAGGTTGATGCGCTGACTCTCACCTCCAGAGAGTGTGTTGGAGAGGCGGTTGAGTGTGAGATACCCTAAGCCTACGTCAAGCAAGAATTGCAAGCGATTGGTTATTTCGGTGAGGAGACGCTTACTGATACCTTTCTCATGGTCGGTAAGCTCCAGGTGAGCAAACCAAGTCTGTAGGTTGGTAATCGACATCTCCACCAGTTCGGTAATGCTTTTTCCGCCAATCTTGACATAGGTGGCTTCTTTCTTTAAGCGAGTGCCATGACAGTCAGGGCAAATAGTCTTACCTCGGAATCGGCTTAACATCACTCGGTATTGAATCTTGTATTGATTCTCCTTTACCATTTGGAAGAAAGCATCGAGGTTCACTTGCTCATGAATGTCTTTCTTGCGGTCGCAAGGCAGACCGTGCCACAACATGTCTTTCTGTTTCTGCGTGAGATTGTAGTAAGGTTCGAAGATAGGAAAATCATATTGTGCGGCACGGCGACAGAATTCCTTGAGCCACATTCCCATCTTCTCGCCACGCCAACAAACCACACAGCCATCATAGATACTCATGGAAGTGTTAGGGATGACTAGTTTTTCGTCAATACCAATCACACTGCCAAAACCTTCACAGGTGGGACAAGCTCCCAGAGGTGAATTGAAGGCAAACATATTGTCAGATGGTTCTTCGAAGGTGATGCCGTCTGCCTCAAAGCGAGTGGAGAAATCATAGCTGATATTACTAGGCAAGAAAAGAAGACGACAGGCACCATCTCCCTCATAGAATGCTGTTTCGGCAGAATCCACGAGGCGACTGATGTCACTTTTGTCTTCGTTTACAGACGAACGGTCGATGACCAAAAATATGTCGCTTTCATCTGCTTTTCCATCAAAATCCTCGATGCGCACAAACTCTCCTTTTACCATGATACGTGAATAGCCTTCCTGAAGGTACATCTCTAATTGTTTGCTGAGACTACGTCCTTCTAGCACATGGATAGGGGCGAGGATGACAAACTTGGTGCCTAGCGAATATTGTTGGGTGCAGGCAAGTATGTCTTCTGTGGTATGACGCTTCACTTCCTGCCCACTGATAGGAGAGTAAGTCTTTCCTATGCGGGCATAGAGTAGGCGTAGGTATTCATAAATTTCAGTACTCGTGCCAACGGTAGAACGAGGGTTGCGTGAAATCACCTTTTGTTCGATAGCAATGGCTGGTGGCAATCCTTTGATGAAGTCGCACTCAGGCTTACTCATGCGTCCTAAGAACTGGCGGGCATAACTGGAAAGTGACTCCACATAACGGCGTTGTCCTTCGGCATAAAGTGTGTCGAAAGCCAATGATGACTTACCCGATCCGGAAACACCTGTAATGGCAATGAATTTTCCTTGTGGTATTTTTACGTCGATATTCTTGAGGTTGTTAGCCCTCGCTCCTTTTATCTCAATATATTTCTCTTTAGCCATTTAATTCAACATTTAACATTCAACATTACTCGTGATGATAAGGTTCACCTTTTATAATAGTGCATGCACGATAGAGCGCTTCTGTGAAAATGAGGCGCACCATTTGGTGAGAGAACGTCATCTTGGAGAGGGATATTTGCTCGTTGGCCCTGTTATATACAGCTTGCGAAAAGCCATACGGCCCACCGATAACGAAAACCAGTCGTCGAGCAGTCGCTTGTTTGCGCTCTATCCATTTGGCAAATTCTATGCTTCTGAACTCTAGCCCATGCTCATCCATTAGTACTACGGTGTCTGAAGGCTGAATCTGTTTTAGAATCAGTTCACCTTCACGTTCTTTTTGCTGTTCCTCACTGAGACTCTTCGTGTTCTTGAGTTCAGGGATGGTGGTGATGGAGAAGGGCATGTAGTGGGTGATACGTTCTGCGTAATCCTTTATGCCTGCAATGAAATGCTTGTTCACAGTCTTTCCGACCAAAATTAGTTCTGTTTTCACCGTCGTGTAATATTAAATAAGTAATTTTCTGTGCAAATTTACGGAAAATAGTAGAAAATGCAAAATTTCAAAGAACTTTTATTGATAATAGGGCATTAGATAGTTATTTTTTTGTATTTTTGCCGTGTCATTCAGAAAATTGCTTGTTCTCTGTTTGCAACACTTGGAGAAAGCAATTCCTGTGATGAGTCCCTAATAACGAAATAAAAGTGTTGCAAAAATAGAAACTACTAACAAGTTATGAAACGATTACGAACATCTATTCTTACGTTTTTCTGTTTGTTCTTTGCCTTAGGCTGTTATGCGGATACAGCCAATCGGGAAATATTTCAAGTAAATCATCCTGATTATACCAAAAGTCCTTATACGGGCTTGACGCGCCAACATTGGATTGAGGCTGGAGAATATTTGCTAAAGGGCGCTTTCGGTTATATTCATTGTCTTGACGACCAAATGTATTTTCCGAAACAACTGGAAAAAACTTATCCTCGTGATGAAAAACAGATGCCAGTAGCTAAGATTGAGGGATTGGCACGTACGCTTTTCGTGGCGGCACCTTTGTTGAAGAATAACCCTGATTTGACAATCAATGGCATTCGTGTGGCTGATTATTATCGTCATCAACTTGTTAGCTTGTGCGACTCTACTAGCAAGAGTTACATACCTTATTGTCCTGGTCATCCTTCTCAAACACTGTTGGAGTTAGGTTCGCTTTGCATCTCTATGAAGGGTGCTCAAAACGTATTGTGGGATCCTCTTACCCAAGAACAGAAAGACCAATTGGCTTCGCTTATGATCAGTTATGGTGAAGGACCTTCCATTGGTTCCAATTGGATGTTCTTCAATGTGTATATCCTTAGTTTCTTCAAAGACCAAGGATATCAGGTGGATGAGAAGAAAATGGTAGATTGGCTCAATAAGTTGCTCGATCGCTACAGAGGCGAAGGTTGGTATAACGATGCACCGGCTTACGATTATTATAGTATGTGGGCTTACCAAAGCTATGGTCCTTTGTGGGCAGAAATGTTTGGCAACCGCATGTATCCTGAGATTGCCAAACGCTTTGTTCAGAATGAGCATGATTTGGTTGCGAACTATCCTTATATGTTTGCCCGTGATGGAAGGATGAACATGTGGGGACGTAGCATTTGTTATCGTTTTGCTGCCGTTACTCCATTCCCATTGTTGGAGTATGCTGATTTCAAGGATGTGAACTATGGGTGGCTACGCCGCATAGCTTCCGCTTCTTTGTTGCAGTTCATGCAAAACAAGGACTTCTTGGAGAATGGTATCCCTACCATGGGCTTTTATGGTCCTTTTGCTCCAGCTGTTCAGATTTACAGTTGCCGAGGCAGTGTGTATTGGATTGGTAAGGCTTTCTTGGGCTTGTATTTGCCGGAAACTTCCAAATATTGGTCGGCAACGGAAAATGAAGGGCCATGGAAAGAGGAACTGAAGGCAGGACAAGTCTATAATAAGTTCCAGCCAGCAACAGCCTTGATGATAACCAACTATCCTAATAGTGGAGGTTCGGAAATGCGCTCTTGGTGCCATGAAACTGTGGCAGGAGATTGGCAGAAGTTCCGTAGCTCGGAAAACTATAACAAGTTGGCTTATAATACTGAATTTCCTTGGATGGCTGATGGCAAGAATGGAGAAATCTCCATGAATTATGGTACAGTAAACCCAAAGGGTGAATGGGAAGTACTTCGTCTTTATACTTTTAAAGATTTCAAGAATGGTATTTATCGTCGTGATGCCGTATTGGAAACGGATTCTTTGGTGAAATACCAGTTGGCAGACATTCCTTTGGCGGATGGCATCTTGCGTGTGGACCGTGTTACTGTAGATACTCCAACGGACATAACGCTAGGACATTACACACTCTCACAGCCTACAGGTAAAAACCTACCAATACAAACTCGAATCGTCAACAAAAAGGAAGTGAAAACCGTAAGTAATGGCGAATACACCTTGGCAATGATTCCTTTGGCAGGATGGGATGGGAATACGGAGATTATTTATCCAAAGAACCTGCACCCTGTAACCCAAACTTGTGCTTTGCCACGACTTCGCCAACATGTTGAAGGGAGCCGTATCCTTGTCACATTGCAGTTGTGGAAGAAAAATACCACCTTTACCAATAAGGAACTCTCGCCAGTGAAATCGGTCAAGGTAGCAAAAGACCAAAAGACTGTCACTGTTACCTTTACCAATGGCGAGAAGAAAACTATTATGTTTTAATAAATTAAGATTTTGATTTCTTGGGTTCCCGATAATATCCTTTCTTGACAAGCTTGGGATTTTTCGGGAACCATCCTTTTTCACAACGTTCTCTCTGTTCGAACAACTCGCCGATGCTCCAAAGACTGGATGCTCCAAAAACACCTAGAAGTGCTGATGCCATGATGTCGGCAATCAGAAAGGCTGCTCCCACACTAACAAGACCTATTGCTAGAAACAACCACCAATATTTGGTACCTGTGTAGTATTCTGTCTTGATGACAATCGGGTGGAAAAGACCAATAATTAAAAAGGTGCACACGGCAATGATGATGCCCGTAAAATATAATTCCATTGTATTTAAATCTTTTTACTTTTTTCGATAATGTATTCCAAAAATAGGTAAGATACCTATTCAGAATGCAAAAATACAAAAAAAACTTCAATCTTGCTTTGTTTCTCAGATATTTTATATATCTTTGTGGGCAAAATAGCATAACATAGGCTGTTTTCGAGCACAAAGCTCAATAAATAGATAACTTAATTAAAATGAAATAAAACTATGGCTAATAACGCAGAATTGATCAAGCAGTGTGAGGAAAGAGCACAGCAGTGGCTCACACCTGCTTTTGACGAAGAAACACGTAACGAAGTGCAGGCAATGCTCGACGCTGAGGACAAGTCAGCGCTCGTAGATGCTTTCTATCAGAACTTGGAATTTGGTACAGGCGGTTTGCGTGGCATCATGGGTGCTGGTACTAACCGTATGAACAAATATATCGTTGGTATGGCTACACAGGGCTTTGCCAACTACATCCTCAAGGCTTTCCCAGGTGAGAAGAACCTCTCTGTAGTGGTAGGTCACGATTGCCGCAACAACTCTCGTCTCTTCGCTGAGACAGTGGCTGCTATCTTCTCTGCCAATGGCATCAAGGCTTATCTTTTCGAGAGTCTTCGCCCTACACCAGAGATTTCTTTCGCTATCCGTGAGCTTGGCGCCAAGGCTGGTGTCAACGTAACCGCTTCTCACAACCCTAAGGAGTATAATGGCTACAAGGCTTACTGGAGCGATGGCGCACAGGTTTTGGCTCCACACGATACAGGTATCATCGAGGAAGTGAACAAGGTTACTATCGACCAGGTGAAGTTTGCGGCTAACTGGGACTTGATCAAGATTATCGGTGGTGAGATGGATTATGACTACATGACAGCCGTTCACACAGCGATGATCGACCAGGATGTCATCAACCGTCAGAAAGACCTCAACATCGTTTACTCTGCTATGCACGGTACAGGTCGTGTCATCGTTCCTCTCTGCCTCCGTTCTTGGGGCTTCCAGAACATCAACGTTGTTCCTGAGCAGATGGTAGTGGACGGCAACTTCCCAACCGTAGTTTCGCCTAACCCTGAGAACGCTGAGGCCATGACTCTCGGCATGAAGCTCGGTACCAAACTCAACGCCGACCTTGTAGTGGCAACAGACCCTGATGCTGACCGCTTGGCCATCGTTTGCCGTGATGACAAGGGCGAGTGGATGATTATCAATGGTAACCAGACTGCCATGATGTTCTGCTACTACATCATCGAGAACAAGAAGAAGCTCGGCAAGTTGAAGCCAACAGACTTCCTTGTTAAGACCATCGTTACCACAGAGGTTATCGCAGAGATAGCCAAGAAGAACAACGTAGAGCTTCGCGACTGCTACACAGGTTTCAAGTGGATTGCACGTGAGATAGCCATCTCTGAGGGCAAGCAGGACTATATCGGTGGTGGTGAGGAGAGCTTCGGCTTCTTGCCATACGACAAGGTACGTGATAAGGATGCTCCTGCCTCTATCTGCCTCATCTGCGAGATTGCAGCTTGGGCAAAGGACCAGGGCAAGACTCTCTACGACCTCTTGATGCAGATCTACGCTGAGTATGGCTTCAGCAAGGAGTTCACTGTGAATGTCGTTCGCCCAGGTAAGACAGGTGCTGATGAGATTAAGCAGATGATGGCAAACTTCCGCCAGAACCCTCCACAGGAGTTGGGTGGCAGCAAGGTTGTTACTTGGAAGGACTATCAGTCTTTGGAGGTAAAGCATGCTGATGGTTCTGTAGAGAAACTCGACATGCCTGCTACAAGCAACGTACTCCAGTGGTTCTGCGACGACAACACCAAGGTGAGCGTTCGTCCATCAGGTACAGAGCCTAAGATTAAGTTCTATATTGAGGTAAAGGATCCTTCATTCAAGTGCGCTGGTTGCTACGCTCGTTGCACCAAGGCTGCTGAGGAGAAGATCGAGGCTATCAAGAAGAGCTTGGGCTTGGATTAAAAGGAAAAAATAAGACCATGCCTTGCTGCATGTTCGTTTTTTTTATCATAAGCATTATTTTGGGGCGAGAAGTCAGAAAGACTTCTCGCCTTTTTTTATTTCTAACATAGATGTGGTATGCCTTATACCACATCTATGTAACCTAAAATACCACTACAGTGTTATTGTGAAAATGCGAAAATCGCCGTACCTTTGCACCCAGAAATTAATAACAAAATAAATTGTAAAATTATGAAACGAATGTGTAACTGTATGAAACGAATGTGTTGTTGCTGTTCACGAATGTGTATGGCAATCGTAGAGAATGTCTATCTTCAGGTAGAAAGTAAGGTCAATCAAATAATTAATCAGTTAAAGTATATAAGGTATGAAGAAATATATTATCGCTATTATAGCCCTGGCGTTCAGTTTGTCCAATAACGCTTCTACAGAGAGCGTACATTATATTAATGCTCCTCGTTTTGTACGTCCATTGGTAGAGAAATGGATTGAGGAATATAAGAAGGTGGCTCCACAGGCAAACTTTGCCATTGCAAAGACTGCAGCCAACCGACAGAACAGTGCGCTCAATATCCAGTTGACACAAGATAAAAACAGTAAGGAGGCATCTCGTAAGACTCTCTATTTCGGTTCTTATGCCATTCTCCCTGTTACCGCTAAGAACTCAGAAGCAGCTAAGGTGCTCGGTAACCAAGAGCTTAATACTAAGAAAATCAAAAGCCTCTATTTCGAGAATGATGATTTTGAGGATGATGGTAAGGTTAGCGACAAAAAGAAAAACAATAGCTTGACAGTTTACACAGGCAATAGTAACCTTTCTGTGGCACAGTCGTTTGCTGCTTATTATGGCAAGGATGCGTCTTCTTTCAGAGGTAAGCGCATCGTGGGCGACGACCAGTTCCTCAATTCAGCAATTGCCAACGACCCTCAAGGCATTACCTTTAATGCCATCAGCAACTTATACGATTTGCAGACCCGTAAGTTGAAAGACAACTTGACTATATTATCGCTGGATGTTAACAAAAAACAGCGTGAAGCCTTGGATGAAGGTTCTACCATTGATGATCTGATTAGAGTGTTGGAGACAGATAAAAACTCAGAGATTCCAGTGGAGAAGATTGGTCTTTCTTATAATGATGATGATGCAGTAGTGGCTCAGTTTGTTGCTTGGGTAGAGACCCAAGGTGAGCAATATAATCATCAGTTTGGACTTTTGAAGTAATAGCTTTCCTGTTTTATGAGAGCTGTGTAATATAGTAATGTTGTTGTAAAAGAGAGTATTATGAGAGTATATAAGAGATTAGTCTTAGGGATAATTGTGCCTATACTTCCCGTGGTATCATTCGCGCAAAATGAGATAACAGGTCATATCGTAGATGCTAATACAGGTGAGCCTCTGATAGGTGCTTCGGTCATCGTAAAGGGAGAGAAAACTGAGGGCGTGGTAACGGATGTGGATGGCAACTTCAGTATTCAAACCAAGCATGAGGCTCCCTTGAAACTCAAGGTGGAATATATAGGCTATCGCCCGATTGATGTGGAAGTTTATGATGCAGAGGAGCCTGTTGACATCAAGTTGAGAGAGAAGCATGACTTGCTGAATGAGGTGGTTGTGCTTGGCTATACAACCGTGAAGCGTCAGAATCTGACTGGTGCAATCGCTTCAGTTAAAGGAAGCGATGTGACATCAACTGCAGCCACGGGATTCAATGAGCAGATACAAGGACAGGCTTCAGGTTTGATCGTATCGGGTACATCGGGTACGCCTGGGTCAAATGTATTCATTCGTTTGCGTGGTACAACCTCTATCAACGCCGGAAATGACCCTCTATATATTATTGATGGAGTTCCATTTAATGCGCAACCTCTGCAAACTATCAGCAATGGAGGACAGACCATAAACCCTTTGTCTGATTTAAATCCTAACGACATTGAGAAAATAGAGGTGTTGAAGGATGCCAATGCAACTGCAATATACGGAGCACGAGGTGCAAATGGAGTTATCTTGGTAACTACCAAGCGTGGTGCCAGAGGTCAGAAAACTCGTATTTCTTTTAATGCAGAATATGGATTTGCGAAGGCTGCTAAGTTGTGGGATTTAGCCTCTGGACCAGAAATTGCCCAAATTTTGAATGAGGCATGGGTCAATGATGGCAAAGACCCTGCCTTGGTTCCATATCGTTCGAAAGAGTCGGGTGGACTAGGTACTCCAGAAGAGCAGCAAACTTATGATAGACAAGATGTGCTTTTCAGGACTGCCAGTGTCCAAAACTACAATGTTTCTGTTGCTGGCGGCAATGAACGCACTCGTTTTTACGTTGGTAGTGAATATACTGACCAAGAAGCTATTGTCAAGACACAAGATTTCAAGCGATTGAGTTTCAGGGTGAATCTCGACCATGACATCAACAAGAAGGTTACTTTGTCAACAAGTACATCCTTGTCTTGGACTAAGCGTTCGTTGAGTAGAATTGGTAACAGCCCAAAGGGTATTCTGCAGGCTTCCGTGCATCATAGTACATTGTTGAATCCTTACAATGAAGATGGTAGTTATGCTCGTTATGGAATATTCGATAATATCTATGCATTGATTGAAAACAGTGATCATCATGCTTATGGATTGAGAACAGTGGATAACGTGAATCTGAGTTGGAAAATATTGAAGGGATTGCGTTTTAAGTCTTCTGTCAGCCTTGATTATAATAATTATCGAGAAAAGAGATACTTCAACACGAATCTTGCTGATGGTCAACCTAGTGGCAATGCTACAGATGCAACGTCTGTGAACTATACAATTACTGCAGAACAATTGCTCAACTACAATGCAGACTTAGGCAAGAAACATTCCTTGGCAGCCTTTGTTGGAAATTCTATTCAGTACACAGGGCTTAGGGTACAATCGATTACGGGATCAAACTTTCCTGGTAATAGTTTCAAGGAAATTTCCTCGGCAGCAGTAACTACGGGCACTACATCTTCTTCTACGTCAAGTTTGGTTTCGTGGTTTGGAGGAGTGAATTATAGCTTGCTCAATCGTTATGCTTTCGATGGAAATGTGAGAGCCGATGCCTCTTCTCGTTTTGGAGCTAATCATCGTTGGGGATTTTTCCCATCAGTAGGTTTCTCATGGACTCTTTCTGAGGAAGCTTTCTTGAAAGAAGTAAAGTTCTTGGATGCGTTGAAGTTGAAGACGAGTATTGGCTGGAGTGGCAATCAAAATATTGATGATTTTGCTAGCTTGGGCTTATGGTCGGGTGGTGGAACTTATGACAATGAGTCTGGATTACTCCACAAGCAGTTGGCAAACCCTGACTTGAAATGGGAGACGACAAGACAATGGAATCTGGGATTGGAAGGCTCTTTCTTTGATGGCAGATTATCATTCGAGGTGGATTACTATAATAAATATACGTATGATTTGCTTTTGTCAACCCCAATTCCTGGTAAGACAGGCTTCTCTTCTATATATAGTAATGTAGGAGAAATGAGCAATAAGGGAGTTGAACTTACCATTACCTCTCAAAACATCAAGAGCAAGAACTTGGAATGGACTACAACGTTCAATATTTCTCACAATGCAAACAAGGTAGAGAATTTGCCAGTTTCTTTCTCACAATATGACCGTGATTGGGTTAGATTGGAACAAGGAAAACCAATGTATTCATTTTGGTTGTACAAGCAGTTGTATGTAGATCCAGAAACAGGTAATGCAGTGTATGAGGATGTTAATAAAGATGGAAAAATCACCGTGGCTGATCGCCAAATTGTAGGAAATGCTTGGCCTGATTTTACGGGTGGTTTAAGAAACTCCTTCAAGTATAAAGGATTTGACCTTTCGGTATTCTTTTACTTCTCTGTTGGCAATGATGTATTCAATATGAATCGCTTCTTCCAAGAGCATGGTGGTATGCGTGGAACCAATTGGGGACTTCTGAAGAGCCAGATGCGTCGTTGGCAGAAACCTGGTGATATTACCGACATTCCAAGGGCTGGAACCTTGCCAAATGCTGATGGCAGCTACAATAACGGATTTGCTAGCAGTCGTTTCTTGGAGGATGGTTCTTTCTTACGTCTTCGCAACCTGTCTTTCGGCTACACATTGCCTAAAACGCTTGTATCCAGAGCTGGTATTGAAAACTTGAGGGTGTATGTAAATATGACGAACCTATTTACAATTACGGGATATTCTGGTGCAGATCCTGAAGGAAATACCGCAGCTGACTATACCCATGGCACAGTGCAGGGACTGGATTTTGCCATACCTCCACAGCCTCGACAAATTGTATTTGGGCTGAATCTTACATTATAAATATAGAAAGGGATAGTATATGAAGAAAAAATATATAGTTATCGGACTGTTTGCAACCATTGCATTACTTTCTTCTTGCTCTGATTTCCTAGACCAAGAACCTGCAAATTATGTCTCAGATAAGTCTGTCATTGTGGATGAGTCTTCGGCCAATTCTGCCCTGAATGGTGCCTATTACGATTTAGGAACCTCTGAATATTATGGAGGTCGATATTTTGATGCTGGCATCAATTTGGCTGGCGGTGATATTGCTTGGACAGGGTCTTTAAATTTCTATTATGATTTTAATACCCATCAATATGGTGCAGATAATCAGCTTGTAGGAAAGGCATGGTACGGAATATACGCCGTAGTGAACCAAGCTAATCAAGTGATAGAGAAAACTCAATCATTGAATAATCTTTCTGACGAGAACAAAAAGCGAATCATAGCGGAGGCAACCGTCATCAGGTCGTTGGCATTCTTTGATTTAGCAAGGACTTGGGGCAATGTTCCTATCGTGAAACAAGCCACTTCTTCGCCTACTCAGTTTGACGGAGTAAAGCAAACCCCTAAGAAAGAGGTCTTTCAAATCGTGATAAACGACATACTCTCGGTATATGATGATTTGTCATCACCTTCTGATAAGGTTCATGTGAATCAGGCTGTAGCCGATGCTTTTCTTGCTAGGGTTTATCTTTATTCAGAAGATTGGAGTCATGCGGAAGAGTATGCGACCAAGGTGATTGATAATTCTTTTTATAGTCTCGGAAGCATCCAAGACCTAATAGATAATAAGCAGTCTGGCGAAAGTATTTGGGAATTGTCGTTCTCTTCCTCACGCCAAAATGACCAAAGCGCTTATTGGCGCTCACCCAATGATGGTGGCAGACATGAATGGGGACCATCCACAGCTTTAGTTAATTTGCTGAATGATCCATTGGCCGGTGGAGACCGTAAAGTCTTTTTCAAGGACTATTCTACAGCTCAGGTTCCTAACTATTATGTAGGTACGCTCTATCATCGTTCAACCAATGATGACAATGTGATACTGTTTCGCTTGGCAGAGCAATATCTGATAAGGGCAGAAGCAAGAGCAAAGAAAGCTACCCCCGATTTGGTTGGTGCATTGCATGACTTAAATATCGTCCGCAATCGCTCTCATGTTCCTGCTTTGGAAGAAAACTTGGGCGTATCGGATGTTGTCACTGCAATAGAAAATGAAAATAGAGTTGAGTTTGCCCTAGAACCACATCGATGGTTTGACCTCGTGAGGACTGGTAAGGCTGCCGAAGTATTGAATATAAATGAGAATAAGACGGTATTCCCTATACCTTACAATGATATTTTGGCAGACAAGGATTTAGTACAAAACAAAGATTATTAATTTAACTTATAGGAGATAAATTTATGAATAAAAATATTATTACAGCTTTAGCTATAGCTACATTTCTTTTGCCAGCAACATTTTCCTCAGCAAAAGGTAAGGTAGATAATAAAAATGTGGCAATTAAGTATTTGAATGATAATTTCGGTACTTACGATAAACTGCAGAAAACCATTTGGGCAAATCCAGAATTGGGCTTCCTTGAAGAAAATAGCTCTAAATTACTTCAAGAGCATCTGAAGGAAAATGGCTTTCAGGTAGAGGCAGGAATAGCTGGTATGCCTACGGCTTTTGTCGCAACTTACGGAAGTGGATCGCCTACGATTGGGTTCTTGGCAGAGTTTGATGCTCTACCAGGCTTGTCGCAAGATACTGTTCCTTATCGCAAACCACGAGTAGAAGGTGAGCCTGGTCAAGGATGTGGTCATAATCTTCTGGGTGTAGGCTCCACATCAGCAGCTGTAGCTTTAAGCAAATGGCTCCAGGCAAATCACAAACAGGGAACTATCAAAATATATGGAACACCAGCTGAAGAAGGAGGTGCAGGAAAGGTGTATATTGTGAGAGAAGGCTATTTCAAGGGTGTGGATGCAGTACTTGATTGGCACCCTTCTTCTCAAAATGGAGTGTCTGTGAATCCAGGTACAGCAATGCAGATGATTGATTATAAGTTTTATGGCAAGCCTGCTCATGCTGCCGGAACTCCTTGGAAAGGCCGTTCTGCGCTAGATGCAGTGGAGGCTTTGGACAATATGGTCAATATGATGCGTGAGCATATCTTGCCTTCTAGCCGTATTCACTATGTGATTGCTGATGGTGGTTTTGCACCAAATGTAGTACCAGAGTATGCTCGCGTTTCCTATTATATTCGAAGCCCACATCGTGATGTTTTGAAGGGATTGACAGAGTGGGTCGATTCTGCAGCGGTTGGTGCGGCTAAAGGTACCCAAACAAGAGTGGAAAAGGTGCTTGTGGCAGGTACCTATGAACGGTTGCACAACAGGGCTCTTGCCAATGTCGTTCAGAAGAACTTCGAACTGGTAGGCGGTGTGAACTATGATGCTCGTGAAAGAGAGTTGGCAAAGGGAATCCTTAAAACTTTAGGCATAGGTGACACGATTCTTGCACAGGCGGCTAAGGTGCAACCTTTGGCACCTGCACCAAAGGAAGGCTCTGGTGGTTCTTCTGATGTTGGTGATGTTAGTTGGTCTGTTCCTACCGTCAGCATTGGAACCGCTACATTTGTTCCAGGTTCTCCAGGACATAGTTGGCAGAATGTGGCAGTGGATGGTACGACCATCGGTACTAAGGGATTGATTAATGCGGCTAAGGTGTTTAGTTTGACAGCTATCGACCTATTTAATAATCCTAAGCTCATAAAGGCTGCCAAAGATGAGTTTGATCAAGCAAGAGGTAAGGATTTTGTTTATGAGTCCTTGTTGGGTGACCGGAAACCTGCTTTGGATTACCGCAAACAAAGCAAATGATATTATATAGTGTAAGGTAAATATTAGCTATTATATTTGGCAGTTACAAATATTCTCTGTAATTTTGTAACTGCTATTTTTATACACTTTTTTATTCACGATAAAAGGAGAAATTATGGATAAGACTGGAGATGTTTTGGAAAAGAAAAAAGGTAAGAGACAGACCAAACAGTTGGTGCTGTGGATAGGGGCTCTCGTGGTGGGTGCCATACTGGGAATGTTGGAATGCGGTTGGCTTGATGGGTTGATGAATTTCATCGCCACAGTCTATACCCGATTGTTCCAACTATTGGCTGTTCCAACCATCGCCCTAGCCGTGGTTACAACACTTGCCATGCTTGGCAATCAGAAAGATACGGGGCGCATCTTCCGTCATGCCATCACCTATACCTTGCTCACCACGATAGCTGCAGCCACTGTAGGATTGATTCTCTATAATATTGTGAGCCCAGGCAATCTGCCTGTGGCATTGGCACAGAGCGGAGTGTCTGAAGTGCCTCAAAATCTAGGAAATACCAGTTATTATGAGCATATATTGGGGGTAATACCTAATAATGTCATCAAGCCATTTGCCGAGGGCAATGTCTTGTCTATCTTGATATTGGCTGCAGCTGTGGGCGTGGCTTTGGCAAAGATGCCAACTTCTGATAAGACAGAAGTGGTCGTAAAGGGATTGCTTGGCTTGCAAGATATTCTCTTTATGCTGATACATGGACTCATCTGGGCCTTGCCTCTTGGCATTGTGGCTTTCTCTGCCCAACTATCAGCTCAGTTTACGGCTGGTATTGTGATGGATTCATTGGGCAAATATGTTGCCGTCATCCTTGGTGGCAATGCCATTCAGTTCTTTGTTGTATTGCCACTCTTCCTCTTGGCTAGGGGCTTGAATCCTTTCAAGGTGCTTGGCAAGATGATGCCAGCAGTGCTGATGGCGCTCTTCACCAAGAGTTCTGCCGCCACTCTGCCTGTCACGATGCAGACGGCGGAGGATAGGTTGGGAGTATCCAATAAGGTTTCTCGATTTGTCTTGCCTATCTGTACCACCATCAATATGAATGGTTGTGCAGCCTTCATCCTCGTCACTTCTCTTTTCTTGATGCAGAATGGAGGCATGGCGTTGCCTTGGACCACGATGGTTCTTTGGCTTTTCATCTCCGTGCTCTCGGCGGTGGGCAATGCTGGTGTACCAATGGGCTGCTATTTCCTCACCCTCTCGCTTATGTCTGGAGTAAATGCCCCTATCGGCATTATGGGCATCATCTTGCCTATCTACACCATCATCGACATGATAGAGACGGCAGAGAACGTATGGTCTGATTCCTGTGTCTGCGCCATGGTCGATAAGGACATGAAAAAATAAAAGTTTCTTAGCGATTTCTTCGTCCCTTTGCGATATTTTTTGTAACTTTGCCCTATTGTTTCATTAAAGCTAATAATAATTATGCCTAGATCTGCAGGACCGATAGGTTACATTGAGCACCGCTCTCCGATGAAGGATGAGACGGGCGAGTATTTGATTCATCCCCAATTCGTAAACAAGGGTGTTTTTGATTTTAAGGATATGACTAAGGGAATGAGAAATCATCATCAGATGGCTCCCGCCCAGTTTTTGGCTGCCATCGAGTCTATCAAGAACGAGACTTACTGGGCTCTGACCGCTGGAATGGAAGTGAAGATAGGTGATATGTTTGTGATAAAGCCTAAGCTGAAATTGATGGAGCATAAGGATGCAAACGGAAAGATGTTTCACAAGGTGTATCATGAGGGCGACCGCATTCCTGCCGATGAGGTCGTATGCGCAGGGTTTGAGGTAAGGACTACCAAAAATTTCAACAAGGAGTTCTTCTTGAATTACGACCACCGTTGCAGTCGCAATGTTTTCAAACTCTCTGCCCCTGCTGGGGATGCTGCCAAAGAATTGGTGCTGATTACCAACTATTGTCGTGAGCATGGTTTTATCACGATCAAAGATTTCCGCATGATGACCAATGTTACCGATTACCATGCCCGTAAGGTATTGGATGGCTATTGCGAGGGTGAGTTTCCGAAGATGACTCGCGAAAAGGCAGGCTCCGTTTATGTTTATCGACGGATAGGAGTGGATATGTGATATAAAAGCCCCTTCAGTATTTCTCCGATATGATTGATAATCACGGAGTTCTACTGAAGGGGCTTCTTTATACTTCTTCCACAGTATATAGGTTGCCATATTGTGTGTGGGTAGGTGAGCCGAAGAGTCGGGTGAGTGAGCAACTCAATGCATATCTCGTTACTTTTTCGATGCCTTTCACATGCTTGTTTCGCAGTTTCTCCAAGATGTTGTCGGCGCTCAGCTTTAATCCCTTTTCTGCGTTTGTCGTCTTACGGTAGTATCGGGTGATGAGTGTCTCCAACTCGTTCTTCACATAGTATCGCTGGTTGCGCTGTTGCATCTCTTGCTCGTCTGCCTTCGAGAAATAGTAAGCTTCGCCATGCTCAATCTCGTCGATGAGTTGTGCATAAATCTGGTCGTGCTCTATATTCTCAACATCTATCATACCTTCTGGCTCTAGGATGAGAAAGCGGCGAGAACCTGTGCGGTCGGTCAGAAGTTCGAGTTTGTTGCTGGTACCAGTGAAGGAGGCGGAGCGAGGCAAACGGTTGAAGTTCTTCTTATAGGATCCGATGAAGCTAGGCTTCATGGTCTGCATCAAGGTCTTCATCATTGGCATCTTCTTCGGGTTTTCCTTGTCTAGCTCGTCATCATTGATGATGGCGAACTCCACAATTTTTCTTTGCGCGTTGCCCTTCTGGTTGAGCGAGAAATCGTCGGTGTAGTAATCTCTCAGCTCAGGTGGCAGCAAACTTCTGAGGAAGGTGCTCTTGTGCAAGCCTTGTGTGGTGGAGACGAGGGTGAACATCACGCTGTTGGCATGGTTGCTGTCGGTGCCTGCCATCTGTGCCACCATCGCACGCAGCCATATCCTGCCCATCTTCTGGCAATAGTCGGTATGGTTGATGCGAGCCAGAAAGTCGTGGATGCGCTCCTTGCCGTCCCACGTTCCCCTTACCTTATTAATATAGGAGCGGATAGGGTGGTAAGGCTGGGCGTACTTCGACTTGATGAGTCGTTCCACGAAATGGTCTCGCACGAAGATACCAGCCTCCTGCACCTCGATGGCTATGGTGTTGATGGCATACTTGTCGATGATCTCGAAGATATTCTCTTGAAGGGGCTGTGGAGTCTCTTCGATGGATTCCATCTTCTTGCGATATTCGAAGACATCGGTGATGACGTTGTAGCGGAAGTCGTAATGAGCGAGCAACCACTTCTGCATATCGTCGATAGGGCGGAGGTAGTTGCGGCTGCGCTTGTGGTATTGCGCTTCCTCGTCGATGCTTTTCTTACACTTCTCCTGCTGAAGGTTGTCCTTCTCTTGCTGGAGATTCTTCTGGAGCAGAGCGTTCTGCTTTTCGATGGCTGCGATGTACTGGGTATCATCTATCAGTCGCTTGATTGTAGTTTTTATGTTCATATTTATTATAATTTTGGTGCAAAGATAATACATCGCCCCCCCCCATTTGCAAGAGGCTGGGCGAGAAATGTTATCAAAAAAGGAGGTTGAGAAAGGGAGTATGAATTGTGGGGTGAAAGACCTTAGCTTGAGGGACAGAATAGTACTTTTAGAGACTTTTGACTACCGTGGTAAGACTTTTTGATTAGAGTGACAAGACCTTTTGACGGTAGTAAAAAGGTCTTGTCACTGCCGAATAAAAACCTCCAAACTTGCTTCTTTCTCCCTAAAACAATGGTAGTTTGTCCCTTAAGTAAAGGTTCTTACTCCCTTCGCCGTCTCTCTTATGCCTTATAAGGACTGGTTCTCAGGTTTCTTACTGATTGGGTAGGCATAGAAAGGATTGTCTCGTAGCCCCTTCAGCGGAAGTCGCTGATAATTTGGTTGTTAGGCGAAAAGCTGAAGGGGCTTTGAAAAATGAAATCAAAAATGAAGTAGGAATGGGAGCGATTTTTCTCAGACAAATAAAAGTTTCTTTGTGATGGATGGGCGGTAAAAGCGAAAAAGGCAGAATGATGAAACGGATGCTTGATGGGAAAGGTAATCAAGCATCCGTTTTTCATTTCGTACAAGCAGAATTGTTATATATCCAAACTTTGCGGATTCATCAAGAAATCATAGATGTTCATGATGATGATGCCCTCTTCGTTTTGGTAGGTAGGGGTAGGAGTGCCTACTATGACATATTTCTTGAATCCATCTTTGATACGTTCAAGCGAGTTGAATTCTTGCTTCATCTTTTCTTCTGTAGGCAAGGCGTAGGCTGACTGTATGTAATACCGCTTGTAGCCTTGGTTGCAGACAAAGTCAACTTCCAAGGTCGCACGTTGTCGCTTGCCATCTTCACCAGTGGTGATGATAGGGATTTGGCCAACATCTACAGAAAGTCCTCTTAAGCGCAGTTCGTTGTATATGGCATTTTCAAGGAGATGTGTAAACTCGGTTTGGCGAAAATTGAGTCGAGCATTGCGGAGTCCTAAGTCTGTAAAATAGTATTTGGACGGAGTGTCGATATACTTTTTCCCTTTGATATCATATCTGATGGATTTCTCAATGATAAAGGCATCTTGCATCAAATCTAGATACGTTTTAATGGTATCCTTTGACAAATTACTCTGTTTGACAGATTTGAAACTGTTTTCCAGTTTAGTTGGATTTGTCAGGCTTCCGATGTTTGAAGCTACCAAACTTACCAATTCTTCCAAGTCATCATCTTTCTGTATGTTGTATCGCTCTTTTATATCTCTGATATAGGTATGGGTAAAGAGATTCTTGAGATATTCGACCTTTCTCTCTTCCTCTTCCATTGTAACGACTTGCGGAAGTCCCCCATATGTAAGATATTCGTTTAGAAGGTCTTCCCGATTTCCTTCTTTTACGGACATAAACTCTTGAAAGCTCAAGGGTGTAATACGTATCTCATCACCTCGCCCTCTGAATTCTGTAATGACATCCTTGGATAAAAACTTTGCGTTGCTGCCAGTGACATATACATCTGCATTTGGGATTTTTAGATAGCTATTGAGCACATCTTCAAACTCTGGTACAAGTTGCACTTCGTCAAGGATGATGTAGTATTGCTCCTCGTCTGTCATAAGGGAGTCTATATGGTTGAGTAGCGCATCTGGGTTTCTGAGTGATGCGTTACGGCGGTCTTCTAGGTCAACCTTGATGATATGTTGCTCGTTCACTCCTTGTTCTCTAAGATAATTGTGGAACAATGTAAATAGCAAGTATGATTTGCCACACCGACGCATGCCAGTGATAACTTTTATCATGCCATTTCCTTTCCTAGCTATGATTCTATTGAGGTGAATGTTGCGTTTTATTTCCATATATTCTTCATTTTTGTGATTATGCACAGTTTTGACGAATGCAAAGGTAGGAATATTCATTGAAATCTCCAAATGTTTTTCGATATTTTTGTGATTATGCACAGTTTTGACGAAAACACTAGGGGAATTCTCTTTTGGACATCCGTTTTGTCGTTTCGTACAGCAAGGAGGGTATTTCGTACGAGCGACATCGGAAAGTTTGGTGGGTGAAAAGATTCTTCATACTTTTGCAATCGAAAAAGACAGTGGTGGGGCTATATGCTGGCCTTGTCGCAGAAAGAAAAAGGTTGAACCCTATAATATATAATAAGGTATGAAGAAGATTATGATTTCGTTGTTGATGGCAGTAGCTGCCACAACGACCAGTTTCGCAAAGAGTGACAGCAGCAATGCTCAGGTGGCAAATGCAGCCAAGGCTGTAGCCGAGCAAGTGAAGAATGCTCCATCAGGTACTGTGTATGGAGTGGTGGAGAACACCAAGCACCATGTTGTAGTGAATACCCCCGTAGGCAGATACACCATCGAGAAGAAGGATGGTGGTGTGAGTTTCATGGGAATGTCGGCAAAGGTTGTGAGTTCCAAGAATGGAGTGTATAA
>CAVKNU010000001.1:0-58766 GCA_963657465.1 Lachnospiraceae bacterium | reverse complement strand
AGCGCTCCTGTTTTGGGAACAGGTGGTCGCAGGTTCGAATCCTGTCGCCCCGACTTAAAAGGCTAAGAAGAAATATTCTTCTTAGCTTTTTTGGTATATAAGCAGTAGGGTAACAACATAAAAAGTTTATAATATGATAATTACAATTGCGCGTCAGTGTGGCTGTGGCGCTGTTCGTGTCGGTAAGTTACTGGCAGAGCATTATGGGATACCTTTTTACACTAGGAAAAATTTATTAGAGATGGCTAGTGAAAGAGGAGTCTTAGATGAAATGGAGGCGTTCTTTGATGAACGTCCAGTTGATGAACTTCTTTTTGCCATGTCTTCTTTTGGTGAAAATCGTCGTAGTCTTACGGAAAAGCCTCTCCAAACTTTGGCTGATATGATTGGTGAGGAGAATTGTATTATCATCGGTCGCTGTGGAAACTATATTTTCAAAGAACGTGAGGATTTGGTTTCTGTATTTTTAAGAGGAAGCAGACATGATCGAGTAGAAAATATTCAAAACGAAGAGAAGCTATCTTGGGAAGAAGCAGAGGAATTTGTTGATCATGCAGATGATTGCCGTGTGGCATATCATAAATATTATACGGGATTGACTTGGGGTAATGCGGATGATTATGATATGTGCCTGAATTGCACAAGGTTGGGCACAAGTAATACGGCTGATATGATTGAAAATTATATCAAGGAGATTGGCTTGAAATAAAAGACTTGTAATTTGAGAAGAAATGAAATATATCATACAATTTTTGATAATTATCGCTTTTTCTTTTGTCGGAGAATTGCTTCATTATACCTTTCCTTTGCCTATTCCTGCTAGTATTTATGGCATCATTTTATTGTTTGTGGCATTGGAATTGAAATGGATTAGTGTGAAAGATATCCGTGAGACGAGTGCTTTCTTGATTGCCATTATGCCTGTGATGTTTATTCCTGCGGCTGTTGGGTTGATGGACTCTTGGCAATCCATAGGTAGTTCTTGGTTGCAATATATTGTTGTGACAGTTATAAGCACATTTGTTGTGATGGGTATTTCTGGTTGGATGACTCAGTATGTGATTCGTAAAACAAAGGAGAAAAAGAAATGATAACATTGTTTCAAGATTCTGTATTTTTTGGAGTTCTAGTTAGTTTGGCATCTTATAGCGTAGGCTTGATGTTGAAAATGAAAACGGGATGGTCGCTAATGAACCCGCTTTTGATATCCATAGTCTTAGTGATTGGCATTTTGCTTCTCACAAATGTGGATTATAAGACCTATAATGCAGGTGCTAATTGCATTAGCTATCTTCTTACTCCTGCAACCATCTGTTTGGCAGTTCCTCTTTATCAGCAAGTAGAGTTGTTGAAGCGTAACTATAGGGCGGTTCTGATAGGCATCTTGTCGGGAGTTTTGGCAAGTTTGTGCTCTGTATTGTTGTTGGCATTGTTGTTTCATTTTGATCATGCGGCTTATGTTACTTTCTTGCCAAAATCTATAACGACAGCGATAGGTATAGGTGTTTCAGAAGAGTTGGGTGGACATGTCTCAATCTCAGTTGTTGTCATTATAGTGACAGGAGTCCTAGGAAATATTTTTGCAGAAAAATTTCTTAAGTTGCTTCGTATCAAAGAACCTATTGCCAAAGGTATTGCCATTGGTTGCTCTGCTCATGCCCTAGGTACGGCGAGAGCTATGGAGATGGGAACGATCGAGGGAGCTATGAGTAGTTTGTCGATTGTGGTTTGCGGTATCATGACTGTGATAGGAGCTTCTGTTTTTGCAATGTTTATGTAATGCAATAATTTCTTGTTTTTATCGTTATTAGGTTATGAACAAGATTTTAGCAATATTGGTATTCGTCTTTTTAGGGACGATGACATCGTGTTTGGATGATGAGCACTTCTCTTCATCCAAGCACGATTTGTTGTTTTTTCCCATAGATACGATACGATTGGATACAGTTTTTTCGAATGTGCCAACTTCTACTCAATCCATGTGGGTTTATAATCGAACGGATCATAATATACGTTGCACGTCTGTTAGATTGGAGGGAGGAAATCAATTTGGTTATCGTGTGAATGTGGATGGAACATTCTTGAGCCAGGAGCTGGGCTATCAGGCACATGATGTAGAGATTAGAAAAGAAGATAGCATTCGGGTGTTTGTAGAGTTGACATCTCCTATGCAATATAAGGATACGCCTCAAAAGGTAGAAGATAAGCTGACTTTTGAATTGGAGAGTGGTGCAAAACAAGAGATGGTGTTAAATGCTTACTCTTGGGATGCTCTATTGCTGAAAGATCTTTGTATTTCGAAAGATTCAGTTCTGGGTTCTGACAAAGCGATTGTTGTACATGGTGACTTACGTGTAGATAGTGCTGCAACCTTAACTTTGAGTGCTGGAGCTACGCTTTATTTTGCGGAAAATGCCGGTGTGTGTGTTGCAGGTAGATTGAAAATAGAGGGAACACCTAAAAAAGAAGTGGTGTTGCGAGGTGATGCACTTGGCAATTTATTTGATAATTTACCTTATGATCGCATTCCTGGAAGGTGGCAAGGAATTCGGATTTCGTCTTCTTCTTATGGGAATGAAATTAAGTTTGCAGATATTCATGGAGCTTATCATGGGATCGTTTTGGATTCGAGTGATGTGAGCAAGCAGAAACTTTTATTGGAAAATACGATTGTGCATAATTGTATGGGATATGGGGTGGCTGCAAATCATGTGAAGATGATACTCAACAATTGTCAATTGTCTAACACGAAAAAGAATTGTCTGTATGTGAAGGGTGCTGATGTAGAGGCAAATCAGGTGACTGTGGCACAATTCTATCCATTTCAGGGTGAGCGTGCTGTTGCCGTCAACTTGGAAGAACCTATCCTAAATTTTCGGATGATAAACTCTTTAATCACTGGTTACCAAGATACAGAAGTGAGTTGGAAAACTAATGGTGATCAGGTGCCTAATTTTCAGTTTGATCATTGTGTGATGCGTATGGATAAGGTTGTGACGGAAGACAGTTTGAGGTTCTCTCATGTTGTTTATGAAACTCCAGATGATACCGTGCGGTTTGGAGCAAAACATTTTAAGGCCTTCGATACAGTAAATTATATTTATGATTTTCGCTTGTCTCCATCTTCTGCTGCCATTGGGGCTGCTGATCCTAAGACGGCGCTTCCTATGGATCGAAACTTTGTGCGTAGAGATGATGAACCTGATGCAGGATGTTATGAATACAGTAAAGCCCTCCCATGATGTAAGATGGAAGGGCTTTGCTCTTTATAAGAATTTTTTCTGTTTGTTGTTATTTCATGCAATCGTCCACAAAACAGAAAGGTAATAAGTCTTTGATACTATTGAAACAAAGGATGCCGTCTTCTCCATATAGCAAAATACGGATAGGTTGTTGGTAGCGATCTTCTATTTCTAATATTACTTGGCGACAAGCTCCGCAAGGAGAAATTGGCTTCTTTAGCATACCATTGCTATTTCTTGCAGCAATGGCAAGCACAAGGATGGGCTGGTCTGGATGATTGGCTTGCGCTGAAAATATAGCGGTACGTTCAGCGCATAGTCCAGAAGGGAAAGCCGCATTTTCCTGGTTTGCGCCAATCACAATGCTTCCATTTGCTAAAAGGCAAGCGGCCCCAACATGGAATTTGCTGTATGGAACGTATGCATTGTTGGTAGCTTCAATAGCTTTTTCAACGAGTGTTTGCTCTTTTTTGTCGAGCTCCTCCAACTGTGCTAGTTGGTAAGGAATATGAACAGTAAGATTCTCCATGGTTCTATTATTTAGTGTAAAAATCAATAACTCTTGTTAGTGCTTGCTGGCATACAGGACAGAATTCCGGATTTTCGTTGGTGCGCATTCGGCAGTCCTGGGTTCCGCGATACACACCATTGAGAGAGTAGCCTGCTCCTTCGAACACACCCACTTTGGTCATGATTTCCTTTGCCTTTTTTGATGGGGGTGTCGGGATAGGAGTTCCCTTTTTGATGAGATTTTCCCATTTTCCCTTGAAGTTTACGAGGGTTGTAATGTTAGGCTCCCATGGTTCTATGTCGTGGGGATACATAGGGATTGGTTCATTCTCGTAGGCATACTCATCTGCAAGACCTGCAAAAGAATGACCAAATTCATGCACGACTACAGGCTTAAACCATTCATTGTGAGTCATGGAAAGATTGTAGGAGTTGAGTATTCCTCCGCCTCCGTATCTCTCTGTATTGACCAAAACGATGATATGTTCATATGGAGTGCCTGCAAGCCAGTCGTGTAGGTCTTTGAGATGGAGTGTCGTCAAGTATCTCTCACTATAAAATGTATCAAAGTGAGAACTAAGGGCGGTATGCTTCCAAATCCCTTTGTCTGGTTCACTAGCTCCACTGTCTTGTGAAGGCGATTCTACAGCAATAATGTTGAATTTATCCTTATTGCTCTTAAATGGTTCATGCGCGAAGAGTGCGTCTGTAGCTTCTTGAGCGTCATGCAGGAATGTTTGCATTTCAGCTTGTGTGTATCCCTCTGCTACATAAGCAATATGAATGCAACGAGATGTGTCGGCAGCTTGTTGCAATGTGATATAGGGGGTAGGGGAGTTCCCTTTGTGATGAATCAGAATGTCTGTAGGGGAAACCTGATGGGTGAGGGAAGTCATGACCTCTCTACGATTGTTGCGTAGTTCGACACTAATGTCTACCGTGTCTTTAGGCATAGGAACGAGGAATACATTCTCAAAACTTTTTGTGCTCGTTTTAGCTTCTGGTTCCGATAACCATTCTTGGAACAGGGTAGAGAATGAGTTGCGATAAATGACTTCACCGGTGTGGTGGGCACGGACAATGATTTGTCCATTTCCTTCCATTGGAAGTTCACTGAGGCGTTGGCGCTTTCCGTACCAGCGTGGGATTACGTTGAGTTCATCAACGGCAATCATCTGTTGCTTGTCGTTACCTGCAAATGTGTAATCTATTCTCAGAGTCTTGTCTTCGAAGTAGTCATTGAAATTTTGGGCGAGACCTTTGCTAGGGTTCAAGGTCACTACCAAAGCTGTTAAAATTATGAATATTTTTTTCATCTTTGTTTCTGTTTTCTATGAATGTTTTTATCTGACTCTAAGTCTCGCACCAGGATAAATCTTGAAATCAGGCGTCAAATGATTCATTTGGTAAAGACTCTTGAGGCGGATGCCGTATTTTTGAGAGATGATATACATGCTTTCTCCTGACTGTACCACATGTGGACGCTTTTTGAATTGCTTAGGAGCCTTCTTGCGTTTCTTCTTCAGATAGATGATGTCTCCTTTGCGTAAGGTCTCATGTTTGTCACGTTCGTTATATTTGGCAAGTTTTCTCCAACTGATTCCCACTTCTTTGCCAATACTCTTGAATGTGTCTCCTTCGCGAGCATAGAGATAGTAGTTGTCGTTGAAAATATGGATAGGATGGAGTAAGCCTTGTGCATTGACAGGTTGGTCGCTGCCACTATGCTCTGCCATGAAGTGGTCGTAGCGTTTGGCGCGATCATAGTCATTGAGCTTATACAGTTCGATGATTTGTATTAGTTTGTTGGCATATTGGGGATTGGTAGCATATCCGCATGCCTTCAATCCTCTAGCCCATCCTTTATAGTCTGTGGTGTTGAGCTCGAAGAGGCGGGCATAGCGAGGTTGTCTTGCTAGAAATTTACTGTGGTCTTCATAACTGTCGCGTGCGTCTTGGTACACACGGAAACATTCTCCACGTGCGTCGTCGTCGTGGTATTGGGTAGGACCTGTCCAGTTGTGGCATTTGATGCCAAAGTGATTGTTGCCTTGTCTTACCAAATCGCTTCTGCCTGCAGCACTCTCAAAGAGTCCTTGGGCTAGAGTTATGCTGGCAGGAATACGGTAACGAAGCATCTGCTCGATAGCGAGATCCTTGTATTGGTTGATATAGGTCTGGTAGTTTTGGTTCCATTTCATCTGTGCATGGGCAGAGATACTGAGGAACAAAGTGATACCTAATATGTATGGTTTTATCTGATTCATACTGCAAAAATAATAAAAAAAATGGATACCTCCTAGATTATTTAAGTATTTTCACTATCTTTGCATTGGAATTGGGCATAAAAACAATTAATAGACAATAATATAGGAAAAATATGACAGAAATAATTCTAGCCTTGGGAAGTAATGTGCAGCAGAAAAAACATATGGAACAAGCCAATCAACTGCTTAGCGAAAGATTGGGCAATATCGTCTTTTCAGAAATGATTTGGACGGAGCCAATTGGATTGGATTCAGATAAATTCTTGAATGAAGTAGTTTGTGCACAAACGAATCTTCCTGTGGAAGAGGTCTTGGCTAGTTTGAAAAAAATAGAAGTTTTTTGTGGACGCTCGCATGAGGAAAGTCAGAAAGGCATCATCCATATGGATATAGATTTATTGATGTATGGCAAAGAACGCTTTCATAAGAAAGACTGGGAAAGAGCGTATCTACAAAAACTGCTGAAGCAATTGGGAGTGTTGTAGTTCCCAATAATCTTCAGCAACTTCTACAGTTAATTTTTCTTTCTATAATTCTGGGTTTGGATTTTCTTGGCTGAGATAAATTTCTACCACTTTGCCTTGGGCTAGAGATTTCTTGACATTGATGATGCGTTGATTGCTACTTCCTCTAAAAAATAAGTCTTCGTCTCTCAGCGCTTTTATGAAAGGACCATCTACGAGCACATCTATGAGTTGGAGAAGTTGCAGTTGCTTCTCATTTTTTACTAAGTCCTCATACTTATATCCTGTAAAGCACCAAATGGTTTTGTTGCTTTCTTTGTGAATGGCACGGGCTAGTTCGGCAAAGCCTTCAGCTTGGAACATGGGGTCGCCTCCCGTAAAAGTGACGTTGGCAAAAGGGTCGCTCATGATTTCTTTCATGATGTCTTCTGTCGAAGTGGGTGTGCCATGCTTGATGTCCCATGATTGTGGATTATGGCATTCGGGACAATGGTTGGGGCATCCTGCACAATAGATAGAGGTCCGGAATCCCGGACCATCTACCATTGTGTCGTGTACGATACTTAATATACTAATCATTTCAGTCTTACTTCTTTGGTGTGTCAATATGAGTGACACGGTCGTGGAGCTCAGCCAATTTCCCACTGTTCCAACGGTCGGTTGTACCAACAAGGTAGCCTGTGATGCGTTGTAATTTATCAATGTGATGGCTGCCACATTTTGGACAAACTTCCAGATGGGCGTCTGCATTCTCGTAGCCACAGTCTAGGCAACGGTTGCGGTTGTGGTTGACAGAGCCATATCCCATGTTGTATTTATCCATCATGTCAACTACGCTGGAAATCACGGATGGGTTGTGGGTTGCGTCACCATCGATTTCTACATAGAAGATGTGTCCACCGCGGGTCAAGTCGTGGTATGGAGCTTCAATCTGTGCTTTCTTCAATGCGGTGCATTTGTAATATACTGGCACATGGTTGGAGTTTGTATAGTAGTCACGATCAGTTACACCAGGAATAACGCCAAATGCCTTGCGATCTTTTTTCGTGAACTTGCCACTCAAGCCTTCTGCTGGGGTTGCAAGGATAGAGTAGTTGTGATGATACTGCTCGCTGAATTCGTTGGCTCTATCACGCATATAGGTGATGATCTTCAAACCTAGCTCTTGAGCTTCTTCACTCTCGCCATGATGATGACCGATGAGGGCGACGAGGCACTCTGCCAAACCGATGAAGCCGATACCTAATGTTCCGTGGTTGATGACGCTCTCTATGGTCTCTTCTGGTTTCAGCTTCTCTGCTCCTACCCATAGGTATTTCATGAGCAATGGGAACTGCTTTGCCATGGCGCTCTTTTGGAACTGGAAACGCGCGTCAAGTTGTTTAGCTGTGATGTCGAGGATATTGTCAAGCTTGGCAAAGAACATGTCAATGCGCTGTTTCTTGTCTTCTATATTCATGCACTCGATCGCTAATTTCACAATATTGATGGTTGTGAAGCTTAAGTTTCCACGTGCAATACTTGTTTTCTCGCCCCAACGATCCTCGAACACGCGTGTACGGCATCCCATAGTTGCAATTTCCCACTTGTAACGCTCAGGGTCGTCAGCATGCCACTTCTCGTTTTGATTGAATGTAGCATCGAGATTCAAAAAGTTAGGGAAGAAACGGCGTGCTGTCACTTTGCATGCTAGTTGGTAGAGGTCGTAATTACGATCCTCAGGCAAATAGTTTACGCCACGTTTTTTCTTCCAAATCTGGATAGGGAAGATGGCAGTTTCACCATTGCCGACACCTTCATAGGTGCTTTTTAATATCTCACGCATGATACAGCGTCCTTCGGCAGAGGTATCTGTACCATAATTAATGGAAGAGAATACCACTTGGTTTCCACCACGGGAATGAATGGTGTTCATGTTGTGGATGAAAGCTTCCATAGCCTGGTGTACTCGGTTGACGGTCTTATTGATGGCATGCTGTTCTAGGCGTGCTTCTCCCTCAAGGCCCTCCAAGTCTTTCTCTTCATAGTCTTCTATCTCAATGTCGTAGAGATGACTGAGGTTCTTGCCTGTAAGTTTCTCGAGGTTTTTCACTTCCTCTTGGTAAGACATACGTACGTAAGGTGCCAAGTAGAAATCAAAGGCAGGGATTGCTTGTCCACCATGCATTTCGTTTTGGCATGTTTCCAAAGAAATACAAGCTAAGACTGCTGCAGTTTCAATGCGCTTGGCTGGACGGCTAGAGCCATGACCTGCTGTAAAACCGTGTTTTAGGATGATATCGAGTGGATGCTGTACACAGGTGAGACTCTTGGTTGGATAATAATCTTTGTCGTGAATATGGATGTAGTTATGCAAGACGGCGTCACGTACTTCCTCACTCAGGAGGTAGTCGTCAACGAAAGGTTTCGTGGTTTCAGAGGCGAACTTCATCATCATGCCGGCTGGAGTGTCGGCATTCATGTTGGCGTTTTCGCGAGTAATGTCGTTGTTCTTGGCATTGACAATGCTCATGAATACGTCACGAGTTTTTGCTTTGCGGGCAATGTTGCGCTGATTGCGGTAGGCGATGTATTTTTGTGCCACATCCTTGCGGGCACTCTTCATCAACTCCATCTCAATGGCATCTTGGATGGCTTCCACACTCATCTGGCTCTTGCCGCGATATGCTACATGGTCGGTGATTTGTTCGATTAAGGAAATGTCTTCACCTTTATCTGTATGCAACATGGCCTTGCGAATAGCAGCCATGATTTTCTGCTCGTTGAAACCAACGATGCGACCGTCGCGCTTTACTACAGTTTGTATCATTTGTACGTTTGCTTTTATGATTGTTATTTAATATGCTTATTACTAAAAAGTTATGTCTAAAGTTAGTCGTAGTTACCTTGTTTCAGACAGTGCAAAGATAATGAAATATATCTAAAGTTGTTTGTTTTGGATAACTTTTCTTGTGTTAAAAAATATTAAGTCGTTGATTATTAGGGGTGTAGAAAATCGCCTTGGAAAACTTGGTATGTTTGTAGTTTTCCAAAACGATTGACTATCTATTTATCAGTGATTTGCACAATTTGTGTGGCTGTGTAGCCAAAAATGTGCTTTTGTGCGAGCTATTTATTGATGTCTCTTATAGTCGAGAGCGGCACCAATGGCGGTGCAGAATTCCGAATATTTAGGAATACGGAATCTCACATTGTAAAGCTTTTCCATGGCAGGAAATACTTCTTTGCACTGTGGAAGAAGGGTGAGATTACCTATTAGGACAAAATCCTTGATGCCAGATTCCAACGAAGAGAGAATAGTCGCTGAGCCTATACACTGCAATACCATCCAAATAAGTCCTTTTGCAATATCTTCCCTTGATGCGTTGGCTTTGGCATTGCTGAAAAGAGATGCTACGGCATTCATTGGTAATCCAGGAAGAGGCTTGGCGCTGATGTCGCCAATGAGAAGGTTGATTTTTGACACATCGCCTTCCTTGGCAAGATTGGCTATCTGCTTTACGTCATCTGTCTTGAGCATGATGCGACTCAATCCTGCCAAAGTTCCTCCACCAATGCCGATACCGCCAATGTGCTTGATTTGGTCGCCGTCACATTTTACAAGTGAAGTTCCTGTTCCCATGCTGACCACAATCATGCGTTCTAGTTTACTCTCGTATTTAGCCCCCAATCCGTCAGCGATAAATTCTTCGCTCTTTGAGGTTGGCAGTCCGTATATTGGTTCGTCGATGTAGGCCGATCCTACTCCTGTGAGCATGACGTGTTCCACGTCATCGAGTTTGATGCCATTGTCGTGCAGATACTTGCCGAAAGCTCCATATAGAGAGGTGATGGGGTCTGTTGCCTTGATGCGTATAGGGCTTAATACCAACCCTTTCTCGTCGATTCCCACAATTTTTGTGGTGGAAATACCAACGTCGATTCCTATGACTATCTTTTTCATGTCTGCAAAATTACAGCAAAATAAAGACACTGCCAAATAAATGATCGTTTATTTAGCTGTGCCAATATTTAATACTTCTTAATTTTTAAATTAAAGAACTCCTAACTTACAGAATGTAATGAGGACTAAGTAGCCAATTACCATGCTGATGGCACCGATGGTAACACCTGCTTTCACCATATCTGTCTGCTGGATGAGACCTGTGGAGTAGGCGATGGCATTAGGAGGGGTTGAGATAGGGAGTGCCATGGCGCATGAGGCAGCTACTGCTACGCCAATAATGATAGTAGAAGTACCACCAATGCTGTCAAGGCTTGTTCCCATTCCTGCGCATACAACGGTAAGGATAGGGATGAGGAGGGCTGCTGTAGCTGTGTTGGAAATGAAGTTACTGAGTGCGAAGCATACCAAGCCCGAAACGACCATGATGACAATAGGATTGAAATCGCTGAAAGGAATGCTCTTTACGGCGTTTTCGGCAAGTCCTGTACCATTCATTGCCAAACCTAGGGCGAAACCACCTGCCACCATCCAGATAACAGCCCAGTCGATGTCCTTGAGGTCATCGGCGGTAACCACTCCTGTGAGTGCAAATATAGCGATAGGAAGCATGGCTACGGTATTGGCATTTATGCCCAATTGCTTACCACATACCCATAACACAATAGTGAGAATAAAAGTGCCTGCCACAACGAGCGTACGCCAATTATGCTGTACATCACCTTTTATCTGAATCTCTATGGTCTTCTGAGAGAATGGGAACATTTTGCGGATGATGAACCATGCAATGAGGAGCATCAAGATGACCATAGGGGCCATAACCATCATCCAATCGCCGAAGCTGAGTCCAAGATTAAGGCCATTAGGGTCATTGAGCACCTTATAGGCGAAGGCGTTAGGAGGGGTTCCGATTGGAGTTCCCATACCGCCGAGGTTGGCTCCGATAGGAATAGCCATGGTAAGGGCTATTCGTCCTTTTCCTCCTGCAGGGAGTGCCTTGAATACAGGAGTGAGGAAAGTGAGCATCATGGCCGCTGTTGCAGTGTTGGAAATAAACATGGAGAAGATGCCAGTGATGAGCATAAAGCCCAAGAGTACATTTTCTGATTTCTTCCCGAAAGGAGCTATAAGCGTCTTGGCCATCAAAACGTCAAGGCCACTCTTGGTGGCTGCTATCGCAAGTACGAAACCGCCTAGGAAGAGAATAATTGTAGGATCGGCAAAACATGCCATAACACCTTGGTAATCAAGTAACTTTCCATATTCGCCCTCGGAGCCTTGCATGATGTTGAATGCGGAGTCGGAGACAAAGAATAGCAACACGAAAATAATAACTACTGAAGTGGCCCAAGCCGGAATAGCCTCAGTGAGCCAAAGCATCACAGCCATGACAAAGATGGCAATGACACGCTGTTGTACGATGGTCAACCCCTCGATGCCGAAGCAGTCGGTGGGCAAATTCCATACAATGACGGTGAGCAAAGCGGTGATGAGAAACATCAACGCTTTTTTGCGGTTAAAGTCACCGCTCAAAACTTTCTTTACGGTTTCTTGCATTTTACTTATGTTTTTGATGGGTTCGACTGATGTCAAATTGCGCTACTTAATCCTCTATGAGAATGCAGCACGAGTGCAAATGTACGCATATTTTTTTGAAAAACAAGAAAAAATGAGAAATATTTGAAAAAAAAATAGTAAAAACGTTTTCGTTTCGATAAAAAATACTATATTTGCAGCGCAAGGAGAGAAAACCTCTCTAGCAGACAATATGTAATTTATAACTAAAAGCTTTTAATATCATGAACCAGACTGTAATTTCTATCGCTGTCGTATTGGTTGTCGTTTTTGGCATTGTCGCATTTTCGTATCTTCACAAGCGTCATCTTGAATATAAGATGGTTGATATCGAGAAGGCTGTGCAGAGTGCTTATCAAGAGGGTGTGAGTTCTGTCCAGAAAGAAATGCTTGTCAAGGCAGTCAAAAAGTATTTTCATTGTTCCTCCAAGGAGGCACATTATATAATAGGTGTGGCACGGAGAAAGAAAGTCGTGGATATTGCAGAAGGTGTAGTTACCCTGTTGAAATAAAGGTGAAACTCTTATTCTGAAAGATTAGAAATATAAAAAGCTCGCAAGTTTGATTTTAAATCTTGCGAGCTTTTTCGTTTATTTGTTCATCATTTCTTTGACGGCACGTTCCAACTGGGTGTCGTGTCCGTTGATGTAGTCTTCAGGAGAGTTGTAAATCTCAACGTCTGGATTCAATGTGGTGTTCTCGCCAAAGGTGCCACGTAAGTCGCGGCAACCTACTTGTGGAATACCGAATACCAAACTGTTGTCCATTAATGTTTCCCACCATACGGCAGTCATGGTGCCTGCCACAGGAGTTCCTATCAGCTTACCGATGCCGAGCTCTTTATATACCCACGGGAATCCATGACCATTGCTGTAATCGTCTTCGCAAATCATGACACATGAAGGTTTTGTCCACTTGTTGAAAGGATCGCTACCTACATATTTGCCATGAGGTACGAATTCTTGGTACTTCTTTCCGTTGAGCAAGGTGCAAAGATCATCGTGCAACCAACCGCCACCATTGTGACGCTCATCCACAATCACTGCGTCACGATTGCGGTTCTTGTCGCTCAAGAGTTCGCTATAAACGGTGCGGAAGCTCTTGCTGTCCATGGCTTTCACGTGAACGTAAGCTATGCGACCGTTGGAAATGCTATCTACGTAAGCACGATTTCTGTCAACCCATCTCTTGTAGAGAAGTTCGGTCAATGTGCTTTGGGATATGGCTTTGACAGTAACTTCGAAATGCTTGCCCTTGGCACTCTTCATGTCAAGGCGTACGGATTTACCAGCCTTGCCATCCAAGAGTGAGTTGTAATCCATGCCAGCCTTGATAGGGGTGCCGTCAATTTTCTCGATGATGCAACCTGCCGTCACGTCGGTCTTTTTCACTGCGAAAGGACCGCGCTTGATGACTTCCTGAATCTTGAGGCCATCACCTTCATAGGTTGGGTCGAAGAATACACCGAGAGATGCGGTTTGCATAGATGCGCCTGAAACATAGTAACGGCAACCTGTGTGGGAAGCATTCAATTCACCCAACATCTCACTCAACATTTCTGCAAAGTCGTAGTTGTTGTCGATGTAAGGCAAGAACTTCTCGTATGTGGTGCGGTAGTATTTCCAGTCTACTCCCTGTATGTTTGGATCGTAGAACTTGTCTGCCACCTGTCGCCATACATGGTCGAAGAGGTATTGACGTTCTTCTGCAGGCTTGTAGTTGAATGGAGCCTCGAAGTTGACTGACTTCACACTCTTGGTGCCCAATTCCACTTTTTTGATACCACTTCCATTACAGAGATAAATATTCTTCACGTCCTTGTCAGCAACGAAACCACCACGGCCGATACCCTTTAGTATCAGTTCGGTTCTGCCTTCTTTCAAGTCGTGGCGCCATAGGTCATAGTCACCCTCGAACGCTGCTTGATAGTAGAGCTTGCTGCCATCCTTGGAGAGAATCATGTCATTCATTTTGGAAGAATTGACCGTAAGACGAACCACGCGGTCGCGACAGTTCTCTATGTCGAGGTCAAGAGCCTTTACTTTCTCTACTTCCACCTTGCCTGTTTCGGCGGCTTTCTTGTCGGCTTTCTTCTTCTGTTCCTCTTTCTTCTCGTCTTCCTTCTTTTCTTTCACATCCTTGTTTGCCTCGGCAAGTTCCAGTTCCTCTTTCGACATACGGAAGCGGTTGTAGGCGTCGAGATCGAAGAACATCAAATAAGCGTCAGTCTCTGCTCCCCAACTACCGTGGCTGCGATATCCCGCACGATCGCTCTCGAAGAGCATTGCTTTTCCGTCGAGCACCCATTTGCCATTTCCGTCGCTGTAACCACTGTTGGTCAGGTTGTGTACTTCTTTGCCGTCTGCCTTTACGAGGGCAATGTCGGAATTGTTCCATCCGCCAGTTCCGATGTAGCTAGTGAGTAGCCATTTGCTGTCTGGGCTCCATTCAAACCAAATGTCACCATCACTATAAGAATAGTTGTACTTGCCATCGAGCACAGTGCGAATGTCCTTGGTCTTCAAGTTCACGATGCGCAAGGTGGCACGATCTTCATAATAAGCCACTTCCTTACCGTTAGGACTGAAGGCTGGGTATTGAGACGTGGCACCCGTCTTTACAATTTGCTCTTCCTCGATGTCGGTGCAGTATGTGAATTGCTTCTCGTTGGCATTCTTTATCTTAGCTGTATAAATCTGCCAAGCACCATTGCGTTCTGAGGCATAGACAAGACTTCTTCCATCAGGCGAGAAGCTAACGTTGCGCTCTTGCTCTGGTGTGTCTGTGATACGCTTGGTTGTATTATACTGTGTGGAAGTCACATACACATCACCATGCATCACGAAAGCCACTTCCTTACCGTCTGGTGAGAGGGCTATTTCACTAGCTCCCCGTGAGCGTATGCTTCTTACTAAGCTAGGAGAGTCGTTGTCGGTGGTGATTGATATGTTGATTTTTTCAGGTTGTGAACCTTCTTTGACAGTGTAAATCTCACCATCGTAACCGTAGCAGAGCAATCCATTGTTAGAAGAGGTGAGGAATCTCACAGGGTTCTTCTTGTATTGAGTAATTTGTTTGTCGCTGTTAGAAGCGAGGCTGCGATGATAAATGTTGAATGTACCGTCTTGTTCGCTCAGGTAATAGAACGACTGCTGGTCGGCAGCCCATACCGGACAACGGTCTTCACCCTTAAAGTTTGTTATCTTTTTATATTTTCCTGCACTGAGCATCCAAATGTCGCGAGTGATTGGTGACTGGTGATGCTTGCGCCATGGGTCTTCATATCCCTTTTGGTCGTGATAGAGCACATCGCCATTCTTGTTGATGCTGATGTTTTCCATCGTGAGAGTAGAGTAGAGCTTAGGACGTCCACCTTGGATGCTAACCTCGTAAACCTGTGGAAACTGGTTGCTGGCAAAGATGATAGATTGTGCCGTAGGCATCAAGCTGCTAGAGAAGAGCACGGTGTTGGCATCTTTGAAGGCAATAGGAGTTTCTTTGCCACTATTGGTGGTGAGGCGGGTAGGCGCGCCGCCCTTTGCGTCGATAACATAGACGTCGAGACTGCCTTCACGGTCGGAAGTGAAGGCAATGTGTTTGCTGTCTGGGCTCCATACTGGCTGTGAGTCGTAAGCAGCGTTGGTGGTGAGCTGGCGAGCTTCTCCACCTTGAACAGGAACGCTGTACAAGTCGCCCTTGTAGGCAAAGGCGATGGTGGTGCCATCCGGCGAAATGGCAGGATAGCGCATCCAAAGTGGATGCTGTTGCGCATTTGACGCTAGTGTTACAGCTAATAAGGCTGCAGACAAGAGTTGTTTCTTCATAAAAATATTTCTTGTTATTATATAAGATGTTGCAAAGGTACGATAAAAAACTGATATAATGTGTTCGATATGCAGTTTTTTTGTACGGAATATCGAAAGAATCGCATGCTAGCATACAGTCTGATGCTAAATGTGATACTTAGACTGATACTTGCGTTTTGATTTCATTGGGGCTCCGTGAAAACTTCCTCCACCAAATTCTCCACTACCTCCATAGCTGCGTGCAGGTACTCTTCCACCTGAGTAATCTGCCCAACGAGCACGGATGCGATCCACATAGTCGGCAGTCTCAGAACCGCGCATGTAGCCATACTTCACGTCAGGATCATTGTAGAAAGCACCTTGTGACAGTCGTAAAACGTACTCTTTCACGTCGCCCCAGTTGTGAGGATTTCCTCCATGTTTACGAGTCAAAGTCATGGCGTCTCGTATATGGTGGAAGCCTCCGTTGTAGGCAGCTAGGGCGAAGAGTATGCGCTGCCCTGGGTCACCCACGTCTGCGAAATGACCTTGTAGTTCAGACATGTATCTGGCGGCAGCTGCGATGTTGGCTTCAGGCTCGTGTATCATGCTCATCGGGAGTCCTAGATGGTCAGCGGTGGACGGCATAATCTGCATCAGACCGCAAGCGCCTGCCCATGACTTGGCATTCGGGTCGAAGCAACTTTCCTGATAACATTGGGCAGCCATGAGACGCCAATCCATACGTGCAGTGCCCGAATACATTTGGAAATAACGGTCGTATTTGGAAATCTCACCTTTCGCTCGGTTGAGGAAAGGAGAATATACATGTCTGCGAATGCTTCGAGAGGAAAGCAGAAAAGACTCTTCTTGTCTTGTCTGTGCAATCATTTCTGGGCGAAACCAATGGTTAAGAGTGTCGGCAAGGCTCTTGTTTCCTTTGATGACAGCCCATTGAGTCTTGGTGCTATCTGGAGTGACTCCGCAGAAGAGCAATTTCCCTTTTGTGGTTTTGCGAGGCAAAGGTACGGCAATGATATCGCCTTCGCCCTTTTCTAATTTTTTCACCATCTCTGCCGTATCTTTGCATTCTTCTACGCGCAAAGATACGCCTATCTGTTGGGCAAATTTCTCACAGAGTAAGTATTGCAAGCCCATGCCATGGTTGTGATAATCATAATAGGTGGTCGGACCGTTGACGGTGAGCATGATCATCTCACCATTGTCAACGATGTCATTGAGCGAGAAACCTTTGTTCTTGTTGACAAGGGTCTCGCTACTATCATTCTCTTCTCCCATTCCTTCTACATCACCAATGGGAGTTCCCCATGGTGTGAGTTCTTGCTGCTTTTTCTCCGAGCAGCTTGTTATTGCAAGAAATGCAAATAACGCCAATAAATATACTTTATTCATGATTCCGGGCACAAAAGTACAAAAATACTTGCACATTCAAACAAAAATAACTACTTTTGCAATGTTTTTTAAACAAAATAAAGTAATATGTTACGAATAGCAGTTCAATCAAAGGGTCGTCTTTTCGATGACACCATGAATTTACTCTCAGAAGCAGACATCAAGGTTAGTGCGTCTAAGCGTACACTATTGGTACAGTCAAGTAATTTTCCCCTGGAGGTGCTTTACCTTAGAGATGACGATATTCCTCAGAGCGTAGCCTCTGGTGTGGCAGATATCGGTATTGTAGGTGAAAATGAATTTGTGGAGCGTGGCGAGAATGCTCAGATTATAGATCGTCTTGGTTTTAGTAAGTGCCGTTTGAGCTTGGCCATTCCTAAGAAAATCGACTATCCTGGCTTGCAGTGGTTTAATGGCAAGAAGGTAGCTACCTCTTATCCTAACATTCTTCGTAATTTTTTAAAGAAAAATGGTATCAATGCCGATGTGCATGTGATAACAGGTAGTGTGGAGATTAGTCCGGGGATTGGTTTGGCGGATGGCATCTTCGACATCGTTAGCTCGGGTTCTACTTTGGTCAGCAACAACTTGGCAGAAGTGGAGGTCGTGATGAAAAGCGAGGCCTTGCTTATTGGCAATTGGAATATGGATGAGCATAAACATCAAATTCTCAACGAGATGCTCTTCCGCTTTGAGGCCGTGCGCTCTGCCCAAGATAAAAAGTATGTGATGATGAATGCCCCTAAGGACAAGGTAGAGGAAATAATCAAGGTGTTGCCAGGTATCAAGAGTCCTACGGTTATTCCTTTGGCAGATGATGCTTGGTGCTCTATCCATACAGTGCTTGATGAAAAACGCTTTTGGGAAATCATTGGCAAGTTGAAGGAGTTGGGTGCCCAGGGTATTCTCGTGACACCTATTGAGAAGATGATATTGTAATAAATAAATGTATAATTAGAAGGATGTCTGAATTATACATTATTGATTATAAATTATAAAATAAATTTGGAATGAAGGTAATAAAGTATCCTGCAAAGGAAGAATGGAGCGAGATTGTGAAGCGCCCTCATCTGGATGTGTCGCAGCTGAATGCTACGGTGGAGGGGGTTCTCGACGATGTGAAGAATGGTGGCGATGAAGCCGTGAAGCGTTACGAGGAAAAGTTCGATCATGCCCATCTCGAGTCCTTGGCTGTGACCGAGGACGAAATCGAGGAGGCGGAAGACTTGGTCTCTCATGAACTGAAGGAAGCTTTGAAACTTGCCCATCATAATATTGCCACATTCCATCAGAGCCAAAAGTTTGAAGGCGAGAAGGTGAATACCTGCAAGGGGGTTACCTGCTGGCAGAAAAGTGTTGCCATCGAGAAGGTGGGACTTTATATTCCTGGTGGTACGGCTCCTTTGTTCTCTACCGTTTTGATGCTTGCAACTCCAGCCAAGATTGCTGGTTGTCAGGAGATAGTGCTCTGTACTCCTCCTAATCGTGAGGGTAAGGTGAATCCTGCTATCCTCATGGCTGCTAAGATTGCTGGTGTTAGCAAGATATTCAAGGCTGGTGGTGTGCAAGCCATTGGTGCAATGGCTTATGGAACGGAGAGCGTGCCTAAGGTGTATAAGATTTTTGGTCCTGGCAATCAGTATGTGATGGCTGCCAAGCAACATGTGTCGCTTCATGATGTGGCAATAGACATGCCTGCAGGTCCATCTGAAGTGTGTGTCATCGCAGATGAAACGAGTAAGCCTCAGTTTGTGGCTGCAGATTTGTTGTCGCAAGCCGAGCATGGTGCCGATTCGCAGGTGTTTTTCATCACTACGAGTGAAAATATGCTTGGAAAGGTACAGGAGGAGGTTGAAGTTCAATTGGACCGCCTACCACGTAAAGAGTTAGCGCAGAAGTCTTTGGATAATTCAAAGTTCATTCTAGTGAAGGATAACGACGAGGCTATGCAGCTCTCTAACACATATGCCCCTGAACATTTGATTATAGCCACGAGTAATTATGACGAGTTGGCGCAGAAAGTAGTGAATGCGGGTAGTGTGTTCTTGGGTAACTATGCTTGTGAGAGTGCTGGTGATTATGCCAGTGGCACCAACCATACCTTGCCTACACATGGATACGCTTTGGCTTATAACGGTGTGAACCTAGATAGTTACAATCGCAAAATCACTTTTCAACATCTTTCTGAGGATGGTATTCGTAGCATAGGTGATGCTGTGGTGACTATGGCTGAGAATGAACAACTGGAGGCTCATGCCAATGCCATGCGATTAAGAGTAAAGGAGGTAAAAGAATGAAAACTTTAAAAGAATTATGCCGAGAGAACATCTGGAACTTGGCTCCTTATAGTTGTGCGCGCACCGAGTTTGCGGGTAGAAATGCTCGTATCTTCCTCGATGCCAATGAGAATCCATACAACGAACCTTTCAATCGCTATCCTGATCCACTGCAAGTGGAGGTGAAAAAGCAGGTGAGCCGAGTGAAAGATGTTGCGGAAGAGAAAATATTCTTGGGCAATGGCTCGGATGAGGCTATTGACTTGGTGTATCGTGTGTTTTGTCGCCCTGGAGTTGATAATGTGGTGGCCATTGCTCCTACTTATGGCATGTATGAAGTATGTGCCGATATCAATGATGTAGAGTATCGTTCCGTGTTACTTGATGAGAATTTTCAGATTACGGGCGACCGATTGTTGGCAGCTTGTGATGACCATACGAAGGTGATTTGGATTTGCAGTCCTAACAATCCTACAGGTAATCACATCAACCGTGAGGCAATCTTGGAGGTACTCCAGAAGTTTGAGGGTATCGTCGTGGTGGATGAGGCTTACAGTGATTTCTCTTCCGAGCGTGCTTTCCGCACGGTGTTGGATAGATTCCCTAACTTGATAGTGCTCAATACGATGAGTAAGGCTTGGGGATGCGCTGCCCTTCGATTAGGTATGGCGTTTGCAAGCAAGGAAATCATAGACATTTTTAATAAGGTGAAATATCCTTATAATGTAAACTTGCTCACGCAGCAGCAAGCCATTGAAGTGTTGAAAGACCCATTCCAAATGGATGAGTGGGTGAAGAACATTTTGCAAGAGCGAGGAAAAGTGGTGGCAGCCTTTCTGGACTTGCCTATTTGTGAGAAGGTGTATCCTACGGATGCCAATTTCTTTTTGGCACAAATGACCGATGCACAAGCAGTCTATGATTATTTGGTGGCACAAGGCATTATTGTGAGAAATCGCAACAATGTGCAACTTTGCGGCAATTGTCTTCGCATCACCATTGGCAAGAAGAGTGAGAATGTAGAGCTGCTGGCAGCTCTGCGACAATATTGATTCAATGATAAAGAAAATAGCGGTATATACGGCGACCGTGCTTTGTCTCGCTCAGATCGTGTTGGTATTGGCTTCGTGGCTCATTACGGCTGCGATGCCTGAATATTTTGCGCATTCTCTTTTGAGTTCCGAGGGAATCAGATGGTTCTTTGGTGGATTTGTCAATCGATTGGCTTCTACTTATCTGGTGTGGCTGATGTTGGCAAGTATGACTTATGGAGCTGTGAAGGAATGTGGTATTTTTTCGTTAGCGATGGAGGAATACCGCCAACGTGTCGCCTTACGATTAGTCATAGCTGAGTTTGTGCTGTTTGTGGTCATTTTGCTAGTGCTTACTTTTTCTCCTCACGCCATTTTGGTCAATTCGTTGGGTGAACTTTTTCCGAGTCCATTCTCACGCAGTTTGGTGCCTTATGTTTGTTTTGCAATCATTGTGATGAGTTTGACTTTTGGATGGATGAGTGAACATCTCAAGGGGCTGGAGGCTTTTTTCGATGCTATGTCGGTAGGCTTGCGCATAGCTTCGCCTGTATTTTTGCTGTATGTGTTGGCAGTACAGTTCTTCTGCTCTGTCGTTTATTTGATGTAAATTATCAGGAAAGCAAAATTAAAAATAAGAGGTTGTGCTTAGTTGGGCACAACCTCTTTTGTTAAACTCTCTAATTCTGTCTTCGCATATTCCTACTAAAAACCTATGCTTATTAAATTAAGCCTTTTATTATTTTAATGAACTTGCTATCTGCGATTTCCAAAATGACCGCCACCATTGTTGCCACCACCTCTGTTTCCGCTGCCGAAGTTTCCGCCTCTGCTTCCTCCTCCCATGTGGCTTCCACCACCTAGGTTAGGAGAGGATGTACTGGAGCGAGGGGTAAAACTTCTTGTAGAAGAGTTGTTGCCACCGCCGAATGAGCGATTTCCATTGAATATATTGGAGCGATTGCTATTGCTGCGGTTGCCACCAAAGTCTCTGGAAGGACGTTCCACATTTCCCTTGTTGAAATCTCTGGAAGGACGGTCGTTGCTGTTGCTAAACTGACGGTTGTTGCCGAAAGAACGATTGCCAAATTGGCGGTTTTCATTCTGGCGGTCATTGCGTTTATCCATTCCTTGCCCGTTGTTACGTCTGTCCATGCCTGGATTGTTACCAAACTGACGGTCGCGAGTTACTGTGTTGCGTGTGCTACTTTGGCGAGAACCGAAATTTCTTCCACGTCCGAAGTCGCCACGGTTGAATCCGTCTCTCATTCCGATGCGAGGCTGACCTCCAGGGCGAGGACCTCCCCATTCGCGTCCATGATACCAGCTTCTGCCACCATTCATTCTCCAGCTATGACCACCACGATAAGATACGTAGAAGTTTGGGCGTCCGAAGTAGAAGTAGTCTCTACGAGGGTAGCGAGCATAGATACCGAAGTGCCAATAGCCTGCATCCCAATAGAGAGGACGATAGAAATAAGATGCGCTTACGAAAGAGCGATATTGCCAGTCGAGCAAGATATAACTCAAGTCGAGGTTGCGCTGACGCCAGTAGTTGCCGTAGAGGTCATCTACAGAGTTGACTCCCATCAAGTAGTCGAGGTTTATTTCATAAGCAGCCTCATATTGGTCGTCGGTGAGGTTGAGCTCATAAGCCATTTTGTCGGTTAAGAATAAGGCTTGCTGACGAGCCTGCTCATAACTCATTGCTGAAGCTGTAGTGACTGTCATCCAGAACAGTGCTACTAGGGCTAATATTAACTTCTTCATAATCCTTATCTTTTTAATGTTTTACTTCTAGTTATGTTGTGCTTCAGAGGAGCTTTCCTCTTGTTCACGTTGCAAAGATAGAACAAAGCAGGGGGATATGAAAAGGATTTTCCCTAAAGGGGGAGGGGAAAAACCCTAAAACCCAAATTTCTTCCAAGAAAAGCCTTTATCTTTCTTTATGAAGGAGAAAAATAGTCTGTTTTTCTAGCTTGTCCGCTAATTCGCACTAAATCCGTTGTATGTAAGCCGTTTATCCGCAAAATAGCGGAGGAACGACGGACTTATTGAGGACTGACATCGGACAGACTTAGAATAAAATCCTAAAGAAAAAGTAGTTACTTTGGTTCTCTATAATAATAAATAAGGTAAAAGTCCGTTATACTTGCGAGGGCGTTTGTTTTGTCCTCGTCTTATAAAATATTTTGAAAGTGTGAAAAGAATAACGATTATTATTGCATCCCTTGCTTGCCTCCCGATGATGGTGCAAGCGCAATATGCTTGGCAAGAGGGGGAGGAAGCAGGAAAATTGCGATTGGACGAAAACTTGCAAGGACTCTTAGAGGTGCAGGCTTCGTGCTCAGATGGACATACACCTCTTTGGTTAAATGCGAATAAATATGGACTTAGTTCGCTCAGCCAGACGAATGGTTATATTCGTCGGAGCGTGATTCGTCCGTTGTCCACTGATTCTGCCCGTCGATGGGGCATAGGCTATGGTATAGATTGGGCAAGGGCGCTTCATTATACGAGTCATGCGGTCTTGCAACAGGCTTTTGTGGAGGCTCGTTGGCTGCACGGTGTGCTCACGGTGGGTGCCAAGCAATATCCGATGGAGATGAAGAACCAGCGCTTGAGTAGTGGCAGCCAGACTTTTGGCATCAATGCGCGTCCTGTGCCTCAGGTAAGATTGGCTTTGCCAGAATATTGGACTCTCCCGGTGCTGCATCATTGGCTTCATCTGAAGGGGCATGTGGCTTATGGGAGAATGACCGACGATGGATGGCAGCATACATTTACGCAGCGACAGTCGAAATATGCGGACGATGTGCTTTATCATAGTAAGGCGGGTTATCTGAAGATAGGCAATGAGGAGGCTTTCTTTCCCTTGTCACTCGAATTGGGATTGGAGATGGCTACGGAGTTTGGGGGAACGCCTTATCGAATTGTAAATGGTACGCCCACTCCCATTCCAGCCGGTCATGGATTGAAAGACTTCTGGGATGCTTTTGTTCCGGGAGGTTCTGATTATGGCGAGGGGGAATATGCCAATGTGGCAGGCAACAGTGTGGGCAGTTGGCTTTTCCGATTGAATTATGATGCGGATGCGTGGCGATTGGGATTCTATGGCGATCATTTCTTCGAGGATCATAGCCAGATGTTTTTGCTCGACTATGATGGCTATCCAGGAGGCGAGAACTGGAATGAGCATAAGTATCGCCGTTTTTATCGCTATAAGTTGAAGGACATCATGCTGGGATGGGAACTCAATCTGAAGTACGGGCGATGGATACGTGACGTGGTGGTGGAGTATCTCTACACGAAATATCAGAGTGGGGCTATTTATCACGACCGTACGCAGAACATTCCCGACCATTTGGCTGGTAAGGACGACTATTATAACCACGGACTCTACACTGGTTGGCAACATTGGGGGCAAGTGATGGGCAATCCGCTCTATCGTTCACCTATTTATAATGAGGATGGAAGCATCTGTGTGAAAAACAATCGCTTTGTGGCTTGGCATTTGGGAATAGACGGTTCTCCCATGCCTCACCTCGACTATCGTTTGTTGGCTTCTTGTCAGCGGGGGTGGGGTACTTATAAAGACCCATTCACGCATCCGCATCGCAACATCAGTTGGATGCTGGAGGCGACTTACCATCTGCCTAAGAGATGGAGTGTGACGGGCGCCTACGGTATGGATATTGGTAGTGGGGAAATGCTGGGGGACAATCAGGGATTCCAGCTTACCCTACGCAAAGAAGGAATCATTCATCTCACAACGAAAAACAGAAAGGGAAAGAAATGAATCATATAAGAATGAAGAGACAAGGAAGGAAGGCGATAGGTTTGTTTTCGCTTATGATGACGGTAGCCTTCTCTTCGTGTGGAGTCGATTTTGAGTCGAGTAACAATGGTCCGCTCGATGGCTTTTGGCATTTGGAGTCGGTGGATTCGTTGGCAGTCTCTGATTCCATGGCTACGGTGGATTATTCCAATCGCCGTGTCTTTTGGAGCATAGAGGCCAAGTTGATCAATGTGAACGACATTGACCGTGGGGGTGCCTATTTGCTTCGCTTTCGTCAAACAGGCGATAGCTTGATATTGCACACTCCTTATGTGGCGAAGGGACATGAGAACGAAGGTGGCACGGGGGGCGACTTCCCTGTGACCGATGCTTCGCTCTTGGCTCCCTATGGCATCAATGGCTTGGAGGACCATTTCCTCAAGGAAGCATTGGATGGGAAGAAAATGATATTGCGCTCGAAGATGCTTCGGCTTCGTTTCCGTAAATTTTGAAAGCCACAATAACTTTCATGAATGCGAAACTTCGGAAAGCAATTGTGCTAGAATTTCTTTCCTGACATGATATAAACAAAGGTCTTGGTGAGAATCTTTACGTCCAACCACCAGGAGCGATGTTCCAAGTAGTAGAGATCGAAGTGCAAGCGGCGCAACATTTTTTCTATGTTGTCGCAATACCCATTGTAGAGAGTGGCATAGGAAGTTACTCCTGGCCTTATATTATATAGGTACGCGTAGCGAGGGTCACGCTCCATGATTTGGTCGATGTAGAACTTGCGCTCAGGTCGAGGACCGATGAATGACATGTCGCCCTTTGCCACATTCCATAGTTGGGGGAGTTCGTCAAGATGATGTCCACGCATCCATTTACCTATCTGGGTGAGTCGCTTTTCGTCTTCATCGCTGTAGAGCTGCGGACCTTCTTGCTCTGCATCCATTCTCATGCTTCTGAACTTATATATAAAAAAAGGTGTGCCTCCCATTCCGATGCGTTCTTGGCGGAAGATGGCAGGTCCGCCGTCTTCCTTCTTCACCAAGCAATAGCAGGCGAGAAACAAGGGGGAGAAAACAATGAGACAGATTACTGCGAGAAGAATGTCGAATGTACGCTTGATGCAGCGCTCCAATCCATTCATTCCGTCGGCAATATCCTTGTGATTGCTGTATTCGGGGGTGCGTATAGTGTCTTTTATCGTTGAAGTTGTTGTCACTGTTTAAATTTCTTTTTATCTTAAGAACGAAAAGTAACGGATAATATTGCATTGTCCAAGAAATTAAAAGTGATAGAAAAACACCGAAAAGTGTTAAAATATGGCTGTTATCGGACACGGATAAAACTTTAACTTTTGTTTGCATTTTGTAAGTATTTGATAATTAATGAATTATAAAAAAGTTACAAAAAGGCCCTAAAAAAAGTCACAAAAAAAAGAACAACGTATTGAAAAAATACTTACCTTTGCATCGTTTTAATAAACAAATGATTGTTTTACAGATTTAAAAAGCAAAGAAAATGAAGAAATTAGTTTTAATGTTCGTAGCTATCGCAGCTATCTCTTTCGCATCTTGTGGTAACAAAACAGCTCAGAACGCAGCTTCTGCTGATTCTGACACAGCTCAGGTTGATACAACTGCTGCTGACACAGTTGCTGCTGATACAGCTGCTGCTGATTCTGCTAAGTAATTTAGAATTACTTTACGAACGAAAAATGAGAGAAACAACCGCTAGACTTCGGTCTAGCGGCTTTTTCGTTTATATCCCCCAAGGTTTTTTCCTTGTTGCATTTCTTGTAATGTTGAGGTAAATGTTTGATAATGAGGGATATTTAACTTGATTCTTTGTTTTAGCTTTTGTTTTTTGATAAAGAAAATATTGAAATATGATTGACTCAAGTGCCTTCCAGGGCAAGAAAGCCGCTTATTATACATTGGGCTGCAAGCTCAACTTCTCTGAAACTTCCACTTTTGGCAAGATGCTCGAAGATATGGGTGTCATTACGGCTCAAAAGGGGGAACATGCTGATATTTGCCTTATCAATACCTGTTCGGTGACGGAAGTGGCCGATCATAAGTGCCGTCAAGCAATCCACCGCATGGTGCGTGAAAATCCGGGTGCCTTTGTGATTGTAACGGGTTGTTACGCCCAATTGGAGGCGGAGAACGTGAGTAAGATTGAAGGTGTGGATCTTGTGTTGGGAGCCAATGAAAAAGCCAACCTAATACAGTATCTCAGTGATGCTTGGGCGCAGAAGTTTGCTGCCGAGAACGGTTTGCCAACTGCGGAAGACGCTTCGCAGGCTGAGGCCCTTCATGCTCATCACAGTGTGAAGACCAAGGAAATCAAGACGTTCCAGCCTTCTTGCTCTCGTGGCAATCGCACGCGATATTTCCTCAAGGTGCAGGATGGTTGCAATTATTATTGCACCTATTGCACGATTCCTTTCGCTCGTGGCAACTCCCGCAATCCTAGCATAGCATCGCTTGTGGCTCAGTGTGAACAAGCTGCTCAAGAGGGAGGCAAGGAGATTGTGATTACGGGTGTCAACATAGGTGATTTCGGACGGACCACCCATGAGCGATTCCTCGACCTCGTGAAAGCCATGGATCAGGTGGAAGGCATCAAGCGCTATCGCATCTCTAGTCTAGAGCCTGATCTTTGCGACGACGATCTCATCGCATATTGTGCAGAGAGTCGTGCTTTCATGCCTCATTTCCACATCCCATTGCAGAGTGGTAGCGACGAGGTGTTGAAGTTGATGCATCGCCGTTATGACAAGGCTCTCTTTGCACATAAGGTAAGCCTAATCAAGGAGAAAATGCCTGATGCCTTTATCGGTGTGGATGTGATGGTGGGATGTCGTGGCGAGACTCCTGAATGCTTTGAGGAATGTTATGAATTCTTGAAGAGCCTGCCTGTTACTCAGTTGCATGTGTTCCCTTATTCCGAGCGTCCGGGTACGGCAGCCCTTAAGATTCCTTACGTGGTGAGCGATAAGGAGAAGAAGCTTCGTTCGAAGCGACTCCTGGAGTTGAGCGATGAGAAAACGCAAGCTTTCTATGCCCAGTATGTGGGTACCGAGGCTGAAGTACTTTTCGAGAAGGCTCCTCGTGGCAAGGCAATGCATGGTTTTACTAAGAACTATGTGCGTGTAGAACTATCGCCAGCGCTCGCCAAGGAAGAATATGATAACCAATTGATAAAGGTGCGCTTGGGGGATTTCAATCACGACAAGACAGCTTTGAAGGCTGAAATACTATAAATATGTCTGCATATTACAATGATTTTGGTTCTTGGATTCGCCGTCAGTTTCCCGACTTTCGTGTGCAGAAAATTTCGATAGATGCGGGATTTTCTTGCCCTAATCGGGATGGGAGGATTTCGAGTGGAGGTTGTACGTATTGCGATAACCGCACATTCAATCCAAGCTATTGCGACCGCAAGAAGAGCATTACCGAACAGCTAGAGGAAGGCAAGGCTTTTTTCTCGCGCAAGTATCCTGATATGAAATATCTCGCTTATTTCCAAGCTTATACGAATACTTACGATAGCGTGGAACATTTGCGGGCGATGTATGAGGAGGCGTTGCAGGTGGAAGATGTGGTGGGCATCGTTATCGGTACTCGCCCAGACTGTGTGAGCGATGACCTCTTGGATTATTTGACTGCATTGAAGGAGCGCACCTTTGTGCTTGTAGAATACGGCATAGAGAGTGCCAATGACGAAACCTTGAAACGTATCAATCGTGGGCACGACTTTGCCTGCTGTCGGCGTGCCGTGGAACGTACCCATGAGCGAGGCATCCTCACGGGCGGTCATATTATCATAGGACTTCCGGGAGAGGATGCGGAGGAAAGCCTTCGTCAGGCTCCCATCATCTCTTCGCTTCCCCTTGACATCCTGAAGATTCATCAAATGCAGATCATTCGGGGCACCCGATTGGCAGAACAATATGCTGAACATCCTTTCCACGTCTATACGGTGGAGGAATACATTGAGGTCATTGTTAAATACATTCAGTTGCTTCGCAAGGACTTGGTACTGGAGAGATTCGTGAGCCAGTCGCCCAAGGAACTGCTCGTTGCACCGAAATGGGGATTGAAAAACTACGAGTTCACCAATCTCTTGAACAATAAATTGAAAGAATTATGGCAAAAGTAGCGATTGTTATATTGAATTGGAATGGGCAGAAGATGCTGGCCAAGTTTCTGCCTAACGTCATAGAGTATTCTCGTCAGGATGCAGAAGTGTGGGTGGCAGACAATAGCTCCTCGGACAACTCGATGCACTTGCTAGAGACGCAGTTCCCACAGGTGAAGACTATCGTGCTAGAGCAGAACTTCGGTTTTGCCGAGGGTTACAATCGTGCGTTGAAGCAGATTGAGGCCGAGTACTATGTGCTCTTGAACAGTGATGTGGAGGTAGCTCACCATTGGCTCACTCCACTCATCGAATTTATGGATTCACATCCTCAGGTGGCTGCCTGCCAGCCAAAACTCTTGGCAGAGTACGACAAGGACAGTTTTGAATATGCCGGGGCTTGTGGCGGCTTCTTGGATAAATATGGCTATCCTTTTTGTCGAGGCAGAATCTTCGATACGGTGGAGGAGGACAATGGACAGTACGACTACCAGCAGGAGATTCTCTGGGCCACGGGAGCTTGCATGATGATTCGCTCGGCTGACTATTGGAAGGCGGGCGGATTGGACGGTCGTTTCTTTGCACATAATGAGGAGATTGACCTCTGCTGGCGATTGCGTCTGCAGGGGCGTCGCATCTATTGCATTCCTGAGAGCGAGGTGTATCATGTGGGTGGTGGCACCTTGCCTAAGAGTAATCCGATGAAGACTTACCTCAATTTCCGCAACAATCTGACGATGCTCTACAAGAATCTTCCGGAGAACGAATTGCGTCCTGTGATGCGTATGCGTTGGTTCTTGGACTACTTGGCTGCCTTCGAGACCTTGTTGCTCAAGCGCAATTGGGGCGACTTTCGTGCCATCTTCAAGGCTCGTCGTGCTTTCCAGCTGTGGAAGCATGAGTTTGATGAAGACCGCCGTCGGATTCAGGCGTCTCGTACGAAAGAACCAATTCCTCAAATATTCTCTCGCTCCATTCTTTGGCAGTATTATGTGAAGGGCAGGAAATATTTCAAGGAACTAGCGTTTTAAAATGATTCGACTTGCATACGTCCTCTGTCTTACAAAGACAGCATAGTGCTCTAACTGAGGGCAAAAGTTTCTCCAACTAGGGCAGCAATGTGCCCTTAGTTAGGGCACATCTCAAACTCTCTAGGTTGTCTTAAGGAATATGGATGAATGTTGGATGCAAAGTAATCTTAGAAATACCCTTCACCCTTCACCGATGTGGTGTAATCGCCTGACTATTATCCATTTATTGTGGTGAAGGGCTGCCTTGACCTTTCACCACCCTTCACCTTGTCATTTCTGTAAAGGTATAAATGCGGAGCCGCGTACGGTTGACTAGTTAGACAGGTGAAGGGTGGGTGAAGGGTGGGTGAAGGGTTAAAAACTACCCTTCACCCTCAGAATGCCGATAAACACAGGGGATTTCAGCGAAAGGTGAAGGGTGAAAGGTAAAAACTTACACGATTATTTCTTTGGCGAAATTACTTCAAGGTGTGTACTTCGACGCTTGGCGCCACATACTCCTTTTTCTTAGGATACATATTCATGAGCAATAGGTATTTTGAAAAGTTACTAAATGTTGTTGTTTTATTCTTGTTTGGTTGCAAAGTTAGTGAAAAATCTGGTTTGTCCAAAACTTTCAGACGGAATCTTTTGCTATTTGAAATAAAAAGTGTAATTTTGTAAGCGAAGACGAAATGTAGATGGAAAGAATCAAAACAGACTACATAACTTAAAAACGTAAAAGCTATCAAAAAAATGAAAAAGCTATTTCTGATGATGACAACCTGGCTCCTCACGCTGGGAGCTGGCGCACAGACGGTGCTGAAGATGGAGGTGAAGAACCCTATGAAGGAAAGCCGAACTGACGAGCCGGTGGTGATTGCCTTGGATAAATATGGAAGCATCGAACGAGCCGTGGTGATGGAAGAGGGGAAGGAAATCCCTTGCCAGTTGGACGACCTGAATCGTGACTGTGAGAACGATGAACTCTGTTTCTTGGTGAATCTGGGCAAGAAGGAGAGCAAACGATACACCATCTACCTCTATGCGGAAGGAGAGCAAAAAGAATATCCTGCCCGCACCTTCGCAGAACTGGTGCTGCCTAGCAAAAACAAGAAATTGGCAAAGAACCGTCAAGACATTTATCTGCGTAGCATCGCCTTCGACAAGAAAACCAAGGATGTGTACCACTATGTACATTCTCACGGCGTGTGCTTCGAGAGCGACATGGTGGCACTGAGAGTGTATTTCGACAATCGCCAGACTATTGACCTTTATGGAAAGGTGAATGAAGGATTGGTGCTAGAAGACACGCAGTTCTATCCATCTGAAGAGCAACTGAAGGCTGGTTCGGGCGACGATGTGCTCTGGGTGGGCAATACCTATGGGTTGGGTGCCTTGAGAGGTTGGGACGGAGAGAACTCTGTGTTGCTTGACCATGTGAAGTATCAAGAGCAACGTGTGATTTCGGAAGGTCCTCTGCGCGCCATTGTGGAAGTGGTGGACAATGGTTGGGTGCCAGCTTCAGGCTTGAAACCAGTGAATGCCACCCTTCGTTATACAATCTATGCCGGTCATCGTGACTTTGACGTGGACGTGTGGTTCGATAAGGACGTGGCAGATTATCGCTTTGCCACTGGTCTCATCAATGTGAAAGGGTCTTCGGAATATACAGACGGAAAGGGTTTACGTGGTTGTTATGGCACCGATTGGCCTACGGGCAAGGATGATGGCAAGCATAAGCTCGAAACTGTGGGACTGGGTATCTATGTGCCTGCAACGATGATGGCGGAAGAAAGACCAGCCGACAAAGATTGTTATACGATGGTGGTGAAGCCTATGGGGAAACGTTTGAGCTACAAGTTGGCTTACACCAGTGCTAACGAGACTTTTGGCTTCGAGGGCGAGAAAGCATGGTATCAGTGGATGAAGGATTGGAAAAAAAGAGTGGAACAGCCTCTTATAATAAAAAATGTAGAATAAAACACTGTTTTTGCGGAAATATTTGAACTTTTTAGCAAAAGTACTTGGATTTTAAAATATTTTTTAGTATTTTTGCAGTCGTAACTAACGAGATAACAGTAAAAGTGAAACATATTATCAATTATATCGTCTTCTTGGCATGTGTGCTTCTTTGTTCGGCTTGCGATTATATGGTCAAGCCGAATGAGGAGACGGATGTCGCCCCATTGATAGTGCAGCGATATGATCGATTGGAGAGCCGCTATCTCACCACGGGTGATTTTTCTGCCCTTCAGCAGATGAACACCGACTATCCTATAGAGACTCGCACACTGATAGAAAAGGTATTGCAATTGGGTACTATCACGGATCCCAACATCAGTAACCGTTTCTTGATGTTCTATCAGGATTCCACCTTGCAATCACTTATCGCTGATGCAGAAGCAGAGTATGCTAACATGGACGATATCAACCAGCAGTTGAAGGAAGCCTTTGAACGGCTGAATGATTGGATACCAGAATTGCAGCAGCCTTGCTTTTATGCCCAGATTGGTGCGCTAGACCAGAGCATCATCGTGGGTGAGCACTCCGTGGGAATCTCTCTCGATAAGTATATGGGTGAGAAATATCCTTTGTATCAGAAGTTCTACAATGCCCAGCAGCGCAGTATGATGACCCGTGAGTATATCGTGCCAGACTGTTTGACTTTTTATCTGCTGAGCATCTATCCGATGGTAAATTTTGACAATCGTCCTCAGTTGGATCGCGACTTGCACATGGGTAAGATCATGTGGACGGTAAACAAGGTGATGGGTAAGAAAATATTCGACACGAAGTATGTGAACACCATCCAATCTTACATTAAGCGTAATCCGAAAACGACAGTTAAGCAATTACTCGAAAATGAGGACTATTCCCCAATCGAGGCGTTACATAAAGACTAAACATGAAGAAATTATTTGTTTTTATCGCATCAATCATGATGGTATCATCAACGATGGAAGCTGCTGAACGACTGAGCTTGAAAGCTATCACCTCAGGCGAGTTTGCAGCTTCTTATGTTACTGGTATCAACCCTATCGAGGGTACCGATTTGTATGCTTCCATCTCACATGATGGCAAGCGGATAGTAAGTTACTCCTTCAAGACAGGCAAGCAGGTGGCTGTGCTCTTTGACATCGATGCTTCGAAGGCTCCCTTTAAGTCTATCGATGGCTACGTGATGAGCCCTGACGGCAAGCGTCTTTTGGTATTGACTAAGAGCAAGGCTGTGTATCGCCGTTCGTTCAAGGCAGAGTATTTTATCTATGACATCGCCAAGAAGTCGCTCAAGAAGCTTTCTGAAGGTGAGACGCAGCAGGTGGCTACTTGGTCGCCAGACAGCAAGCACATCGCTTTCGTGAAGGATAATAACCTTTACGTGACTGATGGCGAGACGGAGAAACAGATTACCACCGACGGAAAGTTTAATGAGGTAATCAATGGTATTCCTGACTGGGTGTATGAAGAGGAATTCAGCTTTAATCGTGCTTTCGCTTGGAATGCGGACGGAACAGCACTGGGATGGATTCGCTTCGACGAGTCGCACGTGAAGACTTATACCCTCCAGATGTTTGAGGGTTCTCACCCTACCCACAAGGAAAATCATGACTATCCAGGTGAATATTCTTACAAGTATCCTAAGGCTGGTCAGGACAATTCCAAGGTGAGTCTTTGGAGTTATGACCTGAAGAGTGGTAAGACCATCAGCTTGAATGTGCCTGTGGATGCCGACGGTTACTATCCAAGAATCAAAACCTCTCCAGATGCCAACAGCTTGATTGTCTATACGATGAATCGTCATCAGGACGATATGCGTCTTTATAGTGTGAATCCATTCACTGGTGTGAGCAAGATGCTCATTCAGGAGAGTGTGCCTAAGTTTGTGAAGGAAGAGGTTGTGGAGAATAGTATCGTGGGTAAGAAGACTATCTTGTTGCCTAGCGACCGTGATGGATTTATGCACCTTTATCTCTACAGCATGGATGGTAAGTTGATTCGTCAGGTGGAGAAAGGAAAGTATGATGTGACCGACATCTATGGTATGGATGAGAAAACGGGCGATGTATATTTCCAGGCTGCCATGATTAATGCTCATGACCGTCAGGTGTATGTGGCTCATAAGAATGGCAAAGTGGAGCGCTTGACCGATGCGCAAGGTTCTAATGCGGCTAAGTTCTCAGGTGACTATCGCTATTTCGTCAATACATGGAGTTCTTACAGTCATCCAATGGTATTCACTGTACGCAACAACAAGGGTAAGGTGATTAAAATGTTGGAAGATAACAAGGAGTTGCTTGCTAAGACCAAGGAATATAACTGGGGTAAGCGTGAGACTTTCTCTTTCACAACTTCGGAAGGTGTGAAACTCGATGGATGGATGGTGAAGCCTGTGGATTTCGATGCCAACAAGAAATATCCTGTGATTCTCTTCCAATACTCTGGGCCAGGCAACCAGCAGGTGCTTGACGCATGGAACAGTGGAAGTATGGGCAATGGTGGTGCTTTCGAGTATTATTTAGCTCAGGAAGGTTTCATCGTGGCTTGTGTGGATGGCCGTGGCACAGGTGGTCGTGGCGTAGAGTTTGAGAAATGCACCTACTTGCGCTTGGGCGACTTGGAGTCGAAAGACCAGGTTGAGACCGCTCTCTATATGGGCAGCTTGCCATACGTTGACAAAAATAATATCGGCATCTGGGGTTGGAGTTATGGTGGTTTCAATACCTTGATGAGTATGAGCGAGGGTCGCCCTGTGTTTAAGGCGGGTGTGGCAGTGGCTCCTCCTACTTGTTACCGTTTCTATGACACCGTATATACCGAGCGTTATATGCGTACTCCACAGGAGAATGAAGATGGCTATAAGGTGAATCCTATCGAACGTGCCGAGAAGCAACATGGAGCATTGCTGATTTGCCATGGTGTGGCAGACGACAATGTACATCCACAGAACACTTTTGAGTATTCTGAGGCATTGGTACAGGCAGATAAGGATTTCAAGGAGTTGCTTTACACTAACCGTAATCATGGCATCTCTGGTGGCAACACACGCAACCATCTTTTGCGCCAGATTACCAACTGGTTTAAGGAACACATGATGAAATAATCCCATCTTGCAAGATAAAGAATAAGGGCGACACTCATGTGCCGCCCTTATTCTTTATCTTGTTATGATCTTATTCTTCTACCTTAGCTTTCTTCTTGTTAGCCTTGGCTTGCTTTTTCTCAACTTTGGCTTTCTTTTTAGCTTCTTTCGCATCTTTCTTGGCCTGTTTTTTCTCAGCCTTGGTCAGTTTTGGTTTTTCCTCTACCACTTCCTCGGTAGGAGCAATGCCCTCGAAGGTGAAGTCGTTGATGAATGCCACGTTGTAAGGTGGTCGATCATTCTCATGCTTTTTGTTCTTCTTCGTTACCTTTTGTTTGGCAGTGTATTTAGCATAAAGTTTATTCCATTTCTTTTCTACCTTTTTCTTGTCGAATCCGAACATGACCGAGCAAGTGCGGTTGCCATCGCCGTGATTCTCCAGAAAGTCTCTCAACTGGTAAGAGTAGTTCTCACGCGAAATAAGAAAATGATATTTGCTTGTGAACCATGCTGAATCCACCTCCTGAATATGGGTGAGATAGATCGTAGAATCATTGAATGATGTTGCGATGCCGTACATATAGGCCTTACGAACCTCGTTCTTTGCAGAAATCGAGATGGAGGTGAGCAGTGCGGTGGTAGCAACAGCTAAAGCTAATTTCGATACTTTCATTTTACGTTCTATATTTAAAAATATGCTTACTGTCCTAGATAGGACTTTAGCAGTTTATTCTTCGTACTATGTCGAAGACGGCGTATGGCTTTTTCCTTGATTTGGCGTACTCGCTCTCTAGTCAAGTTGTATCTGTCGCCGATTTCTTCGAGCGTCATTTCTTGGATACCGATGCCGAAGAAAGCCTTTACAACCTTCTTCTCTCGGTCGTTGAGCAATTCGAGCGCTCTTTCGATTTCCTCGCGCAGTGATTCTGTCCAGAGTCCACCATCAGCCATCGGCGCGTTGTTGTTAGGCAATACGTCGAGCAAACTTCCATCGTCACCATCCGCAAATGGAGCATCCATGCTCACATGTCGCATGTTGATATTGATAACATCTGCAATCTTGTCTTCCGGCAGGTCAAGTCGGTCTGCAATCTCGTTGATGCTTGGCTTGCGCTCATTCTCTTGCTCAAATCTGTTGAGCTCACGGTTTACTTTATTGAGGTTTCCCACTTGATTGAGTGGGAGCTTGACGATTCGGCTTTGTTCCGCAATCGCCTGCAAGATACTTTGACGAATCCACCAAACGGCATACGAGATAAACTTGAAGCCACGGGTTTCGTCAAACTTTTCGGCAGCCTTGATGAGTCCAAGGTTACCTTCATTGATTAAGTCGGGAAGGCTCATGCCTTGATTCTGATACTGTTTAGCCACAGAAACTACGAATCTCAAGTTGGCTTTCGTCAGCTTCTCCAAGGCATTGCGGTCACCTTTTTTAATTCTTTGGGCCAACTCCACTTCTTCATCTGTAGAAAGGAGCACTTCATGTCCAATTTCTTGGAGATACTTGTCTAACGATGCGGTCTCGCGATTCGTTATCGACTTTGAAATTTTCAGTTGTCTCATGGTAGCATTAATTTAAGTAGCTGCAAAAATACGTTTTTTGTTTGAATTGACAAAAAAAAATAGTAGATATTTACCAAAATACCTACTATTTCTCTTATTTTAACTACAAATTGGCATTTTTGACCGCTTTGTATGTGCTAAATTCATGTTCACTATTGCAGCGAGTTTACGAATTTGCCAATAGGTTTAATCCTTCTGCAAAGGAACGGCGAAGTAAGCCTTCTTACCTGTAGGCCATACACCCTGAATGTAGAGCACTGGATCCTTGCTAGTGGAAGCGCTCTTCACTGCCTTCTGGAGGTCGTCAAGGGAATTGATGTTGTTGTCGTTAATGCGCTGGATGATGAATCCGCGAGAAACACCTGCATCCTTCAAAGCGCCACTGTTGACTTTCATGACCTCCACACCATAGTTGATGTTGAGTTGTTTCTTCTGTGCCTCTGTGATCTGGCGGAAGTTGCCGCCTAAGACATCGAGGTCGGCACTCTTGATGACAGAAGTGTTGCCCTGTGCATTCTTCAATGTGATGGTCTTGCTGTAGCTCTTCTTGTTGCGCAAGTATGTAATGGTCATCTTATCACCTGGACGCTTGCCGTTGAGACTCTCCTGAAGCTCAGCCATCTTGGTCACCTTCTTGCCATCCACCTTTGTGATGACATCGCCTTCCTTCAAACCTGCGTCTGCACCATTTCCATCTTCGTCAACCTTAGCGATATAAACACCCTCATTGGTTCCGAGGTCCACTTCTTTGCCATTCTCCTTTTGCATGTTGATGTAGTTGAGAACATCGCTACCCTGAATGCTCAGCATGACACGCTGTACGCTACCATATTGTTTTAAGTCGGCCACAACTTTATTCATAATAGAGGTAGGGATGGCGAAACCATAACCAGAGAAAGAGCCTGTCTGGGAGTAGAGCATGGCGTTGATGCCAACGAGCTCACCCTGTGTATTGACGAGTGCACCACCTGAGTTTCCTGCATTGATGGCTGCATCGGTCTGGATAAAACTCTCAACACCATTGGCACCGAGTGAACGAGCTTTGGCAGAGATGATACCTGCTGTCACGGTGTTGTTGAGACCGAATGGGTTGCCCACTGCGATAACCCACTCGCCAACCTTGATCTTGTCGCTGTCTGCGATAGAAAGAGTAGGGAGGTCCTTGGCATTAACCTTGATGAGGGCGAGGTCGGTGCTCTTGTCCGTACCGATGATACGTGCTGAGTACTCGCGGTTGTCGTTCAGTGTGACTGTCAATTCGTCGGCACCCTCTACCACGTGGTTGTTTGTTACGATATAACCATCGCTGCTGATGATGACGCCAGAGCCTGTAGCTTCTTTCTTAGGTGTTTGTACCTTTTGCTTGCGTGTGCCGCCACCGCCTTGTCCTGGGTTTCCGAAGAATCCGAATGGATCGAAAAAGCCTCCGAATGGGTCGTCTTGTACATCTACGGTTGTGGTCTTAGAATTCTGTACGTATTTGATGTGGACCACTGCAGGTAGCGCTTTCTCTGCGGCGTAGGTCAAATCTACGGGTTGACCAGCTGGGGCTGCAGCTACTGCTGGGGCAGCATTAACTTTCATAAAAGCACCTGTTGAAAATGCTAGCGAACCTACGCATAGCACTGCCATAACATAATTAGTAACCTTTTTCATGTCTATTTAACTTTTTAATTATTGTTCTTAAATTAATAATTTTCTTTTGTTGACTGCTAATAGTGTGCCAAAATCCTCATTCTGTCAGAATCGTCAGTAGGAATTGTTGACAATTGCTATTGTTGTCTGATTTTCGGTTGCAAATATATAGTCAAATTCCGAGAAAACGAAAAGAATGCCTTCATTTTTATCCCGTTTTAACATTTTAATTTAACACATTAACGGCTGTTAAGCGAGAAATGGCATAAATTCACAAAAATTTGATACTAGTTGAAATTTTGATAATTGTATATGTGTAACTAAAATTGCGTCAATGTTAAACGCCTCTTAAACAAAGTCATCTGAAAAAGGGTTTTTCCTAGTAGTAAATTGGCTGAGAAAGAGTGCAACGGTTAGAAAATAGTAAAAAATATGAGTAAAGATAGTTCCTAATCCATTCTTTTTTTGTACTTTTGCATGTCGAAAGCAGTGTTCCGGCTTGTCGCTGGCATCTTATTTGGGTGCGAGAGGAAAGTCCGGGCAGCGTAGGGCATCCCACTTCCGAAAATAGAAGCTATTGGCAACAGTAGGGGAAGACAGAAGAGAATGACCGCCCGAAACTTATCCCGTATCCATGCGGGGGTAGTGTCGGGTAAGGGTGAGAAGGTGGTGTAAGAGACCACCAGCTGGCGGGTGATCGTCAGGCTGTGTCACTGGGAGCTGTAAGCTCATGTAAACCGCAGATAGAGGGCGGCTCGTCCGATTGCCTTCGGGCTCCTGCGGAGGGTAGAGTGCTTGAGCCTTGGGGTGACCCAAGGACTAGATAAATGACAGGCGGTCTTGTCTTTCGGGACGAGGCAACAGAACTCGGCTTATAGGGGCACTGCTTTCTTTTTTATTTTACTTAAAAACCGAATTTATGACTATTAAAGAACCCGAAAAGCAAATTCTCAATGATTTTGAGCACAAGGTGATGAACAAAATCAATAAGTATAAAGAACGCCCTAATTTTCCGAAGGTGAACGATTATGGCATCGATCAACAAGATTTTGAGGGGTATCTCTTCGACAAGCAGGCTATCCTCGATATGGGTGGTTCGAAGCGTAGCCAACTCACTGTGGGGGGAGTCATCACGGTATTGCCAGTGTTGGTGTTGTCTGCATTCCCTGACGATTCTGCTGTCTATGACATGGGCAAGATGTGGGCTACTGTGGCAGCTCTAGTTTTAGGACTCCTCATCGCCTTACTTTGGAAGGCTGTGCTGAAGATGGTAATCTATTATCGTCTCTCCAAGCTAAAGGATGTGAAAATGGAATCTTACATCAAGGCGGTACTTTTCTATGAACCAAGATGATGGGAGGAGAAAAATAGGCTATGTAACTAAAAAGTAAAGATATGAACGTACCTCAATTACCAGACTTTATGTCGTATAAGGACAAATTCACTCAGAGTGCATTTGTTGATAAAATATCGCATGTGGCCAAACGTGCGGGTGCCAAGATGGTGTATGCTGCGCTTATTCTCTATTATACATTAGAGAGTGATAAGGTGGCTATTAAGGACAAGGCTATCATTATTGGTGCCTTGGGTTATTTGATTAGTCCACTTGATGTGATTCCGGATGCCATTCCGATAGCGGGATTGAGTGACGACTTGGCTGTGCTCATTTATGTACTCCATAAAGTTTGGGGGAATGTGTCGGAAGATGTGAAGAAAAAAGCCTATGGCAAACTTGCCAAGTGGTTTGACGAGGATGAACTGAAGGGTGCCGACGACTTGTTCAAGGATAATCCTGAGAGTAATCCAGTTTGATAGACGCATCATCAATCATGGTATATTCTTTAAACTAAATAGCTTTTATATTGCTTTTTCTTTGAAAACATAATATAATAAAAGGTGGTCCTCGTATCATAGAGAGCCACCTTTTATTATATTAAGCTATGTCCTTATTATTTCATTTATACGATGCCCTGAGCCATCATAGCCTTGGCAACCTTTAAGAAACCAGCTACGTTGGCACCCTTAACGTAGTTAACGTAACCGTCAGCCTCAGTACCATACTTCACACAATTAGCGTGAATGTCGTTCATGATGTCGTGAAGCTTAGCGTCTACCTCCTCACGGCTCCACTTCAAGCGCTCAGAGTTCTGACTCATCTCAAGACCAGAAACAGCTACACCACCAGCATTGGCAGCCTTACCTGGAGAGTAGAGAATCTTAGCATCCTGGAATACCTTGATAGCCTCTGGTGTTGTAGGCATGTTAGCACCCTCGCTGACAGCGATTACGCCGTTGGCAACAAGAGCCTTGGCTGCTTCCTCGTTGATTTCGTTCTGTGTAGCAGACGGAAGGGCGATGTCAGCCTTCTCAAACCAAGGCTTAGCACCAGCAACATACTTCACGCCATATTTCTCAGCATACTCCTTGATACGGCCACGCTCTACATTCTTCAACTCCATGATGTAGTCGAGCTTCTCACGGTCGATGCCGTCTGGGTCGTAGATGTAACCATCAGAGTCGGAGCAAGTCACTGGCTTAGCACCGAGCTGAATCAATTTCTCCATGGTGTATTGAGCCACGTTACCAGAACCAGATACCAATACGGTCTTGCCCTTGATGTCGATGTTCTTAGTAGCAAGCATGTTGCAGAGGAAGTAAACGTTACCGTAACCTGTAGCCTCAGGACGGATGAGAGAACCACCAAACTCCTGACCCTTACCTGTCAAGATGCCCTGGAACTGGTGAGTCAACTTCTTGTACATACCGAAGAGGTAACCTACCTCACGACCACCCACACCGATGTCACCAGCAGGAACATCCTCGTCTGGACCGATGTGGCGATAAAGCTCAGTCATGAAAGCCTGGCAGAAACGCATAACCTCGGCGTTGCTCTTTCCACGTGGTGAGAAATCAGAACCACCCTTGGCACCACCCATAGGGAGAGTTGTAAGAGAGTTCTTGAATGTCTGCTCGAAAGCCAAGAACTTCAAGATACCCAAGTTCACTGACTTGTGGAAACGAAGACCTCCCTTGTAAGGGCCAATCACGTTGTTGTGCTGGATACGGTAACCCATGTTAGTCTGAACGTTACCCTTGTCATCTACCCATGATACACGGAACTCGATAACACGGTCAGGAATGCAGAGACGCTCGATGAGGTTTGCTTTCTCAAACTCAGGGTGCTTGTTGTACTCTTCCTCGATAGTGCCGAGTACCTGACTAACAGCCTGGATGTATTCAGGCTCATTAGGGAATCTTCTTTGGAGATTCGCGATTACTTCTGATGCTTTCATAATCTTTAATCTTTTATTGGGTTTAAATTCTTGTTTTCTTCTTTACGGTTGTAAAGGTAAAGAAAAACTTTGAAAATGCAAACAAAAAGAAAGAAAAAATACTGTAAAAGTAGAAAAAAATCACTTTTTGTTGAAAGGTAGGTGGGGAATTTTGTGGAATTGTGGGCGCACACCTTATTATATTATAGTTTTTTGTGAGTAAGATAATGACGGCTGTCTCTTTTCCTCTTCCATAATTTGAGAGCGTAGGTAGGCAAAAAAAGGAGAAAAAAATAGATGTATGATTTGGCAAGATTATAGCCTAAGATTTTGTGATATACTGCCAAATTGTATTGGATGAGCGAAAGTTTGTCGCTCGAAATCGAATTCTTGCGTTGGCAATAATAAGCGAGGGGCTTTTGGGTATAGGCATGGCATGTGTGGCATTCCTTCATGATTTGCAGAAGAAAAGCCCAGTCTTGACGCTTGCGAATGGAAGGCATGTAGAATTTGCGTCCGAGTAGGTAAGTGTCGTAAATAGCAGTGAGACAACCGATTTTGTTGTCTCGTTTCAACATGGAGTAGGTGATGACAGAAGGTGGAATATTAATGCCTATTTCATGATATTGGCTGTCGCAGATGATGTAGGTGGCGCAGCAGATGGCGCATCTCTTCTCCTGCATGAAAGCGAGTTGGCATTCTAGTTTGTCGATGGTCCATCGGTCATCACTGTCGCAGAAGGCGATGTATCTTCCTTGTGCTCGTTTGATGGCTTCATTACGTACGTAGCCAGTGCCTCGGTTTTGTCTGAGAAAAAAGGGCTTTACTCGTTTGTCAGCTTTGGCAAAGTCTCTGATAATCTGTATGGTTAGTTGGTCGGTGGAAGCATCATCGGTGATGAGAAGTTCCAAAGCCGTATGTGTTTGTGCAAGGATACATCGAATGCTGTCGGCAAGTGTATTGCCGGCATTATAGGTAGGCATAATGACAGAAACTAACTCTTCTTGCATAATTTATTACTTATTGTGTTGCAAAAATACAAAGATTATCTGGAAGTGCCAAATCTTAAGGCTTATTTTGTGCGCGATGCCTAAGTTGATGTAAGTCCTTTCTTTCAGAGAACATTAATAGTAGTGTTTCAATATATACGTTAAAGCTTCGTGATTATAATTGCAGTGCACATCATTTTTTAGAGAACCTGTAGATACATGTTCTGAATCGTAAATAACTAAAGAAGGATTGTAATCAACATTTAGTTTGTGAATGCGGCAATTTTCTGCTAAATACAGTTCTTCTCCATAAAGGAATATTGGGTAGTTTATAATTCCACAAGCTTGGAAATATTGGCGTGTGAGAATGATAAAAGAACCATGTCCTGCATAAATATTTCTTTTGGTATATATAAAGATTTTTTTTCTTTTATATAGTGTTTGTGTATAGAGTGTGTATAGCCAAGGATGTTTGAATAAAAACCTTAAGGTTTGCAATTTTTGTTTAGAGTAACGTTTGAGTATTTGTGGGTTTTTGTCTCGTTTTTCCTGCGTGGAATAGATTTTAGGGGCAATCCATCCAATGTTGTTTTTGCATTTTAACTCGTACAACGATTGGAAGAACCCTTCTTCTATTTGTACATCTACATTGCTGACGATGACATACTCATAGTTGAAAGGAGAATGCTCTTGCATTAGTAGATGGATGGCTGCGAAATATCCATAGTTTTTGTATATTTTGGCAACTTCTAGTTGATAGTGTTGTGGTATGTAGGTTATTGGCTTTTGGTTATGGGTTGTATTGTCTGCCACAAAGACGGTTAATTCCACAATTTCTTTATTGATGGCATTGTCGATAGAACGGAGGTAAAGGTCCAATTTTTCATAAGAAAAAAACGTTACACAGTAGATGGCAATATATTTCTTCATTTTTGTTTATTTTAAAGGGTTGTTTGCATTTGTTTTTTACTAGTCTTGCTTCCCATCTTGTGATATAGGAAGTCATGGACTCCCTGAAGGATGAATTTTATTTTTTCTCGGCGTTTTTTTTCGTATACCAAGATGATAATAATTCGCTTGGCTACTTCTGTAGCCCAATATCTCATTTGGTGATATTTCTTCCCGATATAGAGATAATTGCGGGTAATGTAATATAATCGGAGTGGGGGATGATTCATAATAGAGACACAATGCCCACAAATTTTACTTCTTTTCCCATATCCAATTTCTTGTAGCAGATATGTATCATAGATTCGGATGATGCGATAACCTGCATTCCGTAGTTTGATGCAAAAGTCAAAATCTACTCCATCGATAAAGAGCTCTTCTGTGTATCCGCCGATTGCTTGCCAAGCTTTTAGGTTGACGAGATTGCCCGATGTGATGCACAACTTTATATCTTCATGTCCGCTTTTGGCTGTAGAATATAGTGTTCCCATATTGAGATCTTCGATGCGTGGACAGATGATACCGATTGTATCTTGGAGAGTGTATGGCTGGAATGTATCAATGGCTTGGGGGGCAAGTTGGGAGTCTTGATCTAAGGTGACAACCCATAGATAGCCCAAGTTGACCGCTTTTTTGCAAATAAGGTTTAGGGCGTTGGCTATGCCGAGATTGACAGGTTGGCAAACAAGTTGAATTTGCGAATAGTTTCCGATAAGTTCTCGAATATTTTGGATATTCTTTGAATGGTTGTCGACTAGAATAATTCGCTCTATACTCTCGTTGCTAATGACAGACTCTATATTACTTTTTAACCTAATGAGGTTTGGGTTGTAGGTCACGATGCCAGCTATGAATTGTTTTGTATTGTTTTTTTCCATAATAGAAGTGCGTATAAAAGAAACGTTATGGTTGAGATGATGATGCGTAATGGCGAACTTTCCGTTAGTATATAAATACTTGTTCCTATGATACCATATGGCAGAGCGTATAAGATGGCTTTAAATAGTTGTCGCCATGGAAATGTGTAATTTAAAAGTTGATGAACCTTCAACATTGCACAGCATAGTACTATCATCTCTGACAAAATCCAAACTATGGCTGTACCTAGTGATTTCCATGTCGGTACAAGTATTAAACTTAATCCAATCCATGTTGCCACTCCACAAATTCCACCTAGAACTACAGCCTTGTCTTGCTTGAGTGGGATAAGAAGTTGTAATATCAGAATTTGTTCTGTGCCTATCACCAGCACTTGTAGAATGACTATGCGCATGGGTAGAACGGCTTTTTCAAATCCGCTTCCTGCAAAGAGTGCGATGAGGTCGGGTGCAAATATCTCTATGTAGATGATAATGGGAATGGCAAGGAAAAATAGTATTTGGAAAGCCATCTCATAGAGATTTTTCATTTTTTGGGTCTTCCCTTCTCTAATTAATACACTCATGCGTGGCACCAATACACTGATGAGTGAGGAGATAAGTGCAATGATTACTTGATACATACGAGTGGCGGTTGAATAATAACCAGCTTCTTCATTGCCGCAAAATAGGCTTAAGGCTGGTATGGATAACTTGGTGTATATAGCCGATAGCATGGCAAACAACCCTAGAAAAAGAAAAGGCTTGGCGTAGGGACGCCAGTTGAGTTGCTTGAATTGGAGATTTACCCATTTACGCTTATGTTGCCAATTGCAAAGAGCATTGAGTACTACCACTCCCACAAATAGGGCATAATAGAGCTTATAGTCGCTTGGAACACTTACCAATAAGAATACGGATACGACAAATAAGGCTCTGACAAATATAGAGCGTAGTGTTATGTATCGAAAGTTTTCAAGTCCTCTGTAAAGCCATTCTATCCCAAAAAGGTTGGCTAGTAATTTGATGGCTCCGATGCCCAGTAGAGTGTAGTTGTTTTGCAAGCTTGGCAAGAGCCATATAGCCAGTGCTAATAGGATAAAGACAATGATAGTGGATAGGGCGTTCAACCAAAATAAACTACTAAAGGTTTGCTTGAGTACAAGTGAGTTGTTTTTGTTTTTAGCCACTTCCCTGATGCCTAAAGTTGACATACCCATCATGGAGAAGAGTATGCAATAATCAATGATGCTGTCCACTGTGTCAATGGTACCTATGCGTTCCACTCCTAAGACTCTGCTAATATAGGGAAATATCAGCAGAGGCACTAGGTAGGTACTGAATGTGAGTGTGGCACTATATAAGAGATTACTACGTATGTTCATGATGTTGTAAGTTATGATTATTGTCCCATTTGACCAGTAGCATGAGAAGAATAGTTATTACGGGGATTTCTATGGTGGCTAGATGGAAAAGGTAGAATTCAAACCATCCCATGGCCATCAGCCCGCAAAGGTAGCAAAGAATGGCGTACAGGAATAGGTTTCCTGTGTATTGTGCAGCTAATTTGGTAAGATACATAAGGGTGCTTGCCACCAATATGTAGAGGGTGAACTGCCAAGTTTGACTATAGATGTACAGGGTGCCAAAGAATGTGCGGACATTCGTGTAAGAGATACCTGTGAAATGATAATAGGGATTGACTGGGGATAGGAGTTCTTCTTTACTGCCTGTTATCACATAATAAAGGTTGACAAATGGGGATATGATGATGTTGAAGCTGCCTTGGTCGGGACAACCTCGTTGTAGATCATAGCTAAAGCCAAGCGTTCCACTTGTGAGGTAATGCAAAAAATGACCAGCCACCAATTCAAATAATTCTATATTGGTGATGCCTTCTTCTTTACCAACTAGTGGCAATATAATATATGTGATGATGAATACGGCAAATGCTCCGGCGAATATTTTGGCTAAGAGACTGATGCTTAGGTGCATCTTATCTGCGTATAGACGGATGAGCAATCCTGATACGACAGAGATAATAATAGCTCCTTTCACCATGTACAAAAATTGAATACTAATCAAGGCAATAATAATGCTCCATAGCCACCAACGCTTTTTGTTAACATAGTAGATGGATATGATGAGTAGAGGGATAATGGAACTGCGAAGATGAGCCCAAAAACCATGTCCACAAAAAGTTTCTGCAAACTCATCGGTGCCAAATATTTCGGTAGTGTTGTGAAGTATGTAGATGAATCGCACAAAGAAAGCTATGGCTATGAGGATAGAGAGAAAACCTATTGTCTTTGGATAGGGTGACTCCTTGATTTCGGTGTGAAAAAGTGTGGGATGTTTTTTAATGGCTAAAGACAAAACCAAGCTAGGGATGGCAAATAATACCAATCCCACATTCCAAACAAAGATGCTTGGGTAATAGAAGCTGATGAGATGCCAGTGACCTGAAACTATAAGAGTGATGAGCAAAATGAAAAAATAGGGGAGCATCAAGCATGTTAGAGGTGTGTATATGGTTCGCCAAGAGGTGTATTCCAGATAGGTCAGGACAAACACCTCTAGTAATAGTGTCGATAATAACAGTATTCCTACGAACATATTTTTTCTTCTTTTTTTAATAATCTTTTAGTTCTAAAAGTAGATCTTTGCTAATAATCCATGCTATGATAGCAAAGAAAGTGAATAATAGGCAACCAATTACGATGAGCATTCTTTTAGGACCTGATGGTTTGATTGGCACATTGGCACCTTTTAATACAGTGAATACTGGGGTCTTTTCTCTCAATTTGGCAATGGCTGCTTGGTATTGAGTATTGTAGGCGGTGTATTGGTTGTATTTGAGTTGCATGTCATTTTCCAAATCATCTAGTCTTGATCTGACACTTTCGAGCACGACATCTGTATTGGCATCAGAGAAATTAGCATATTGTCTTCTTGTTTTTTCATATGATTTCCTTGCATCAGTCATGAGCTTTTTGTAATGTTCTACATCTTGTTGTGCCTTACTTGTGCGATATTTGATGATGAAAGATTGTAGTCTTGTTGCAACAGAATCGGCTAAAGTCTTGCATACCAAGGGATCCTGTGCAGTTGCGCTTACAGTAATAACTCCAGTTTTTTTATCTACATAAATATTTATATCTTTTTGTATTTGCTCAATAATTTTATTGTCTGCTTTTGATAATTGGTAGGGATTTTGTAGAATCTTTTTAATGTCGTTATTCTGTGTTTTTTCATCTTGGAATATATTTTTTATCCATATCCCCATCTTTTCAAACCATGCATACTCTTGATACTGAGTTAAGTATTTATAGTAATTAGTATGGAGGGTCATGTCTTGTGTCTTTATTTTGATCTTGAGCATATTGGCGACAAAACTATTGTCGTTCATCAAGTCGGGATAAAGATATGGAGTAATAGCATCGTTAGTTTGCATGTCATTTAAGTCAATGCCAAACGATGAGGCTATCGAACTAAGGTTCCCATTTACAGATGAAGATTCTACTTCTGGTGCTAATGAGGTGTCTGTGGTGTAATATCTAGGTACACTAATGACTAGAAAACATGAGAGAACAAATACTGTAGGGAGAATGATGACAAATACTTTTTTGTATGCCATTATTTTTTTGCACAGCATTTTTATATCCATCGTTTTTTCTGTATTATAAACCATATTTTTCTGTTTTTATTTACTCAAATTCGCAATCGTGGCAATCATGGCGGCAATGCTAGAGAGGCTGGAACCCATGCTCATGGTCTCTGCCACGCTCATCTTGCGCTTCATCTTGGCTGGGATGACGATTTCGCAGCCTGGTTGCACCTTGGCTCCATGACGAACCTTGGCCACCTTGCCATTCATATAAATAATGTAGGCACGGTTCTTCATCGCATCGGCAGCGAAGCCACCCGACTGGTCGATGTAGTAAGACACGCGCTTGCCTTTCTCGTAGGCTACCGTGTTGGCATACATGACAGCGCCATTCACTTTCACAGTACCATTGTATTGTGGAACTACTAGACGGTCGCCTTCTCGCAGGATGAGGTCGGCGTCGCTGCCTGGGTTCTTGATGGCTGCAGCCAAGTCGATGCCCACAGGATACTCCTCTGGCACATTAAACTTCTCTAGGTCAGCATTCTTGGCACCTTCGGCAGTCTGTTGGATGGCGGAGGCGTTGTTGCTGCTGGCTGCCAACTGTAGGAGATTTTTCTGTTGCTGTTCACGTTGCATCTTCAGTACGGCTTCCATACGGGCTTTTTCTGCCTCGTTTGCCTTGCGCATCAGTCGGGCACCTTTGATGTAAGCTTGGTCGGTACCGCCACCTGCTTTTTGGAAAAGGTCGCTTAGGCGAGAGTTGCGCTTAGTGAGGGTATAAGTACCGCCAAACATCACTTCGCCTTCCACCTTTACATTCTGTTGCTCACTGTATCCCGGACTCTTTCTTACACTCACTTCGTCGAAAGGCATGAGTTTGAATCCAGGGGTGCCATCTATTACAAAACCATCTTTCAGGGAGAGGACGAAGCTTTGGGCGATGATACTGTCAGGACGTGTGGCTTTCACATCGTTTACACGACGGCTCACATTCACATTGATGAGCGAAGCCTTGTCGGTCAGTCCACCAGCTTGCAATACGAAGTCTTCGATGGTCTCATTGTCTGCATATTTATAAATGCCAGGGAATTGCACTTCGCCTCGAATCGTGAGGGTGCGCTCGGTCATCATCTCTTGTTTGGTCGGGATGAAGAGTACGTCGTTTTCTCGCAGCGGAATGTCTGCCACTCTGCCATTCATGATGCCATCAATGTCCACGCTTAGCACTTCGAGGGTGCGGTCGGCTTTCATGCGGTGCATGACGGCGCGGGCAGTAAAGGCTTGCTCGGTCAATCCTTCGGCATGCTCCACGAGTGTTCGGACGCTGTTTACTTGTTCTCCTAGGTTGTACATTCCTGGACGGAACACGGCACCTTTCACTTCCACGGTGTTGGCGTAGCGAGGCAAGATGGAATCCACGCTCACAGAGTCGCCATCGGCAATGCGGAAGCTAGAGAAGTCGAATTCCTCTACATTGTAGGCTGAGTACTCACGACCCGTCTTGCGTTTTACGCGTACGGCTTTTTGGTAAGCATCGCCCGTAAATCCGCCCGCATATTTGAGCAGCGAGTTGAGGCTCTCGTTCTTTTTCATCTCATAAAACATAGGACGCTTTACCTTTCCGGTGATGCTGACGAGGCAGTCGTAAGGACCTACCACGATGACGTCGTTGTCAGCCAAGCGCACATTGCCCGTCAACTTGCCATTGAGAATGTAATCGTAAATATCCACCACGCTCACGAGTCGGTTGTTGCGATACACCTTGATGTTGCGTAGGGTACCTAGGTCGTTGGTGCCGCCTGCCATGTAGAGGGCATGGAATACGGTGGCAAAGGCCGACAGGGTGTAAGTGCCTGGTGTCTTTACTTCGCCCATCACGTTCACCAGGATGGTCTTGGTTTGTCCCACGGTCAGTTTCACGCGACTACTGCTGTATCTGCTTCCCAGCGTGCTGCGCAAGCGAGCATTGGCTTGTGCCACGGTGAGTCCACTCACCTGTACGGGGCCGAAACCTTCGATGGTGATTTCTCCATCAGGCGACACGGTGGCTTCTATCGTGCGTTGCGAAGCGCCATAGATGTCGATGATGACTGCATCGCCTGGGCCCAAACGGTAATTCTGTGGAGTGGCGATGTTCATGTTTGGCTCGAAACTGAGCTCGTTGTTGTTGAAGATGTCACGTCCAAACACCTTTTTCTTCACTTCTTCTCGCTCTTTGAGTAGTTTCTTTATCATAGCCGTGGTGTCGGGGATGATGCCATACAGCTCATCCTCGAAGTCCTTGTATTCCTCATCGTTGTCGTCGTAGGTGTGTTTGTAAGTTTCGTCACGTTGAGGCTTCATGCGTAGGTTGGACAATCCATTGTTGGTGCGCAAGCGAGTAGCTTCTTTTCCTGCCACTTGTGCGCTCGATAGGGTGACTCCACCTTGTTTCATCTGGCGTTCGTACTTGTTGCGTACACGTCTGATTTGTGAAATATCTACACCTTGTTGCATCAGTTTGGTGACAATTTGGGCATTAGCGGTGCCTTTTTCGTGTTCTTTCACCACGAATTGCATCACTTGGTCGTCAGTCATGTGGGATGTCTGCGCCAAAGCTGTTGCCGAAGCAGCAACGATGAGTAGCAGTATCAGGATGTATTTTTTCATTCTTTCTTCGATAGTTTATGTTGCGTTCTATTCTTATATTACCTATGATAACTCCAAAAAATGCAATTTGTTGTGTTGGAGTGTCATTTATTTTCATTAAAATTTGGCTGTTTCGTGCAATATTTGTAATTTTGCCGCGCAATTGGTTCATTATCGTCCCCCAAACACCTTTCAATAAAGTGTGATAAGAGACGGTGATGATTAAAAGGGAATCAGGTGGAAAACCTGAGCAGTCCCGCTGCTGTTAGCATCTTTTCTCTGTGGCGAGAAGGGACAGACAATAAAAGGTCACTGACATTTTTTCGGGAAGACCGTTTGTCCTCAGAGTTTCTTTTATAATGAAATGCTCGATAGATGTAAGCCAGAAGACCTGCCGTTGCCAGTTTGTGCCACCTGAAGAAAAGGGTGGGTGAGACTGCAGACCATCTAGCCTCGTGGATTGGGCTGGGGATGGCACATAAAATTTAGATAAATAACAAAGAAATGGGCATGAAGTCATTGAGAATGATGACGCTGGGATGCATGGGGTGGTCGTGTCGATGGATGATGGCAACTTCGTGCTTGCCTGCTCCTACTGTGGACTTACCGCAAGACTCGCTTCGCAATCTGCAATTGCAGGAAGTAGAGGTGAAGGGACGCCAGAAGCAGATGGTGCGCAGCACTTCTCCCTTGCAACTCCTTGACCGGCAAGAGATGCGTACGCTGGGTGTTACAGACTTGGCAGATGCTCTGCATCGATTGCCAGGCATCAATCTGCGTGATTATGGAGGGGCTGGAGGCATGAAGACCATGTCGGTGCGTGGCTTTGGTGCCCAACATACGGGTGTGAGCTATGATGGCATCCTGCTCAGCGAATGTCAGGGAGGCGAGATAGATGTGTCGAGGTATTCGCTTGACAATGTGGAGACGTTGCGTCTCACGGTGGGCGATAATGATGACATCTTCTTGACGGCTCGACAGGCTTCGGTGGCGGCAGTGCTTGCCATTGAGACGATGAATGAGATTCCTGCAGACCGACGGGCTCATCTCTCGGCTCAGTGCAAGATGGGCTCCTTTGGCTATGTAAGTCCTTTCGCTCGTTATGTGCAACGGCTCTCCGAGCGATTCACCTTGTCGGTGATGGGAGAATACGTGTATGCAGAAAATGACTACCCTTTTACGTTGCGCAATGGCAAACTGACCACGAAAGAGCATCGTACGAATAGCCGTATGAACAGTGGGCATGGTGAGGTGAATCTGTATGGACGCACAGGCAAGCGAAGCCAACTTTGGGCTAAGCTGTATTACTACGACAACGACCGACAGTTGCCAGGCATCGTGAGATATTACACCAATCTGAATGCCGAGCAGTTGCGTGATCGCAATGCCCTGGTGCAGGCTCGATGGCAAACTCGTAGCCGTGACGACCGATGGCTCTTGAAACTGAATGCCAAGTACAACTGGGCTTCATCGGCTTATTCGGATTCGCTGGTGGCGCAGCGTCGCAATGATGCCACTTATTGGCAACGAGAATATTATGCTTCGGCAGCATTGATGTGGTTGATGAATGAGCATTGGACCATGGATTATTCGGCTGATTATGTGCTCAACAATCTCAACAGCACACTTGCCACGGATGGACGTCCGAGCCGACAGGCTGTGTTGCAATCGCTTACGGCGAAATGCACGGCTGGCAGATGGGTGGCATTGGCAAGATTGCTAGGCTCGCTCTATTTCAATCAGGCGAAGAAGGGAGCGGCAGCCAAGGACATGCGTCGGTTGTCACCATCGCTCTCGGCGTCTTATCGATTGATGGAGCTAGAAGATTTGTATCTCCGAGCATCCTATAAGGACATCTTTCGAGTGCCAACCTTCAATGAGAGTTATTTCTTTCATTATGGCAGCACGGACCTCAATCCAGAGAAGACGCAACAGTTCAATCTGGGTGTGACGTGGAGCCACAGATGGAATCCAGTTTTGACTTCTCAACTCACGGTGGATGGTTACCTCAATCGCGTGAAAGATAAGATAGTGGGAGTGCCTTACAACATGTTTATTTGGCGTACGGTCAACCTTGCCAAGGTGGATGTCAAGGGATTGGATGCGAGCGTGAAGATGGCTTACCAAATCTCTAATCGAAGTGAGTTAACGCTTTCTGGTTCTTATAGTTATCAGCGAGTTGTGAACCATACGGATAAAACTTCGGATAACTATGGTAAACAGGTGGCTTACACACCGATGCATTCAGGAAGTGTGGCTGTGGGCTGGACGAATCCTTTGCTGAATCTCTCGCTTCATGGCACAGGAATGAGTAGCCGATGGGCAAACAACAATCACTACGAAGGTACGGAGGTGGATGGTTATTGGGACATGGGACTGACTGCCTATCGCACCTGGGGACACTTTGAATTACGGGGCGACATTAAGAACTTGCTGGATAAGCAATATGAGATAGTTGGTCATTATCCGATGCCAGGTAGAAGTTGGCAAGTGAGCGTGAAATACAGTTTTTAATAAAGGAATAAAATAACATAATTATATAATAAAAGAAAGGTAAACAGACAATGAAGAAGTATTTATTAGGTTTGGCTGTGCTCTTGATGGGTACAGCAGTGTTGACATCATGTGGTGACGATGATGATGATAATAATTACTATCAGAGTGTGGAAGAATACGCCACTGGCGCTTATGTAGTCAACTCTGGTAATATGTATAGCAATATTGAGAGTTCTTTGACAGGTATCAGCTATGAGACAAGTACAGCAACTCAGAATGTATTCAAGAAAGCTAACGGCCGTAGCCTTGGTAATACTGCCAATGATGGTATCATTTATGGCGATAAAATGTATCTTGTTGTAGATCAGGAAAATACCATCGAAGTATTGGATAAATACACCAAGGAGAGTATCAAGCAAATTAAGACAACAGAGTTGCTCGGAAATGCAGAGGGTAGCGAGCCTCGTCACATTATTTCTAATGATGGTAAGGTGTATTTCACTACTTATGGTGGTTATGTGGCTGCTGTCGATACCGTCAACTTCGATTTGCAGGCTAAGTATCAGGTAGGTAGCTATCCAGAGGGATTGGCTGTTTATGGTGAATACATCTATGTGGCTAACTCTAACTACGCAATGGGTGGCGGAACCCTCTCTCGCATCAATTGGACCAAAACTAGTGATAATAATGAAGATCCAAAGAAAATTGAGGGAATCAACAACCCTACAGCAGTATTTGCTACCATGACAGGTGTGTATGTAGTTGATAATCAGTATTACGATGCTAGCTATAATGCTTATGGTGAGAATGCATTTAAGGTGATTGATTGGGCTGCAGGAACTTCTACTAAGATTGCTGATGGTAACTATGTAGCCATGTATATTAAGCGTTCTCCTGATACAAGAATGCAAATCATGCAGGCTGAGCCAATCTTCTATATTTTGAATGCACCATACGGTGGAAGCGTAAGCTATTCTACTTATAATGCACTTAGCAAGCAGGTAGGTAGCTTTACTCCTTCAGAGGCTCTTGCAAGTCCTTGTGGCATTGCTGTAGATCCTTTGACAGAGAATGTATTCATCCTCTCTTACAGCTTGGGTGATGCAGGTTATGCTGATTACAATGCCAATGGTTATGTGGTAGAATTTCAAAACGACGGAACAAAGCTGAACAAATATACAGTAGGTGTTGGTCCTTGCGCAGTCTTCTTTGATTCTGCCGTTAGAACAGAGACCAAATATACAAAGTAAGGAATGAGAAAACATATCCAATCATTTATATTAATTTTTGTAATTGCCATCTTGACTTCGTGTCAAGGTGGCAATACTCATGTTTCTACGGAAGAGTCTGATACGCTCTCCCTGCAATACGCACAGCATCTCACGATGGTGAAGCATGAGGGCTACATGGAGGTGTTGCTTGCCAATCCGTGGAAGCAAGGTGCACTCTTGCATCGTTATCTCTTGGTGCCAAAGGGCAAGGATGGAGATGCTGTGGTGGCTAAATTGCAGAAGCAAAGTGAGGGACAATTGCACACCGACTTGGTGCGTACGCCTGTAGCAAAGAGCGTGGTGTTTACCTCGCCTCATTGTCAGCTCATGTATGAGATGGGTTGTCAGCAGGCTATCAGCGGTGTGTGTGATTTGTCCTACATCAATATCCCTGCCATCCAGCAACGTGCCTTGTCAAAGAAACCAGGGGAGAAGGTGCTGGACTGCGGTTCGAGTATGCAACCGATGATAGAGCGAATCATCCAGCTTAAGCCCGAAGCCTTGCTGATTTCTCCTTTCGAGAACAGCGGTGGCTATGGTAAGCTCGATAAGATGAAGGTGCCTATCATCGAGACCGCCGATTATATGGAGACTTCTCCTTTGGGGCGTGCGGAATGGATGAAATTCTATGGTGCGCTCTTCGGTTGTGAAGAGCGTGCTGATTCCCTTTTTGGTGCGATTGCCAAGGAGTATGAGTCTTTGAAAAAGCAAGCCCAGCAATTGCCTGAGGGACTCTCCATCCTGACGGAACGAAAGACGGGTAGCGTGTGGTACGTGCCGGGCGGACAGAGCACCATCGGCCGATTGATTAAGGATGCGCATGCGAAATACATTTTTGCCAACGATTCGCACAGTGGTAGTCTAGCCTTGAGTCCTGAGCAGATATTGGCAAAGGGAAACGAGGTAGAGGTCTGGGCTTTCAAGTATTTCGAACCGAAGCCACTCACTCGTCCGCAGTTGCTTCAAGAGTATGATGGGTACAAGACGCTTTATGCTTTCATGTCGGGCAACATCTATGAGTGCAACACCAGCGTGCAACCTTTCTTCGAGGTGACCAGTTTCCATCCCGAAGTGTTGCTCCGTGAATTTATCTTGCTTACTCATCCTGCTCGTAATTTCAAGTTTAGAAAATATCAGAAACAGATACTAAAACTTGGCGGATTACGTTTCTATAAAGAAATGAATGAGCCAGACGATTTGCCTGTGGCTGGCAGAACGGTGGAATGCTAATAAGTTTTCCGTCTTGAATAAGTAGAGAAATATTTTATGAAAAAAAACAAGAGCTTAGTGTGTGGAGCATTCCTGGTGGTGCTGATTTTGGTATTGGCAGTGCTCAACCTGACGGTGGGTAGCGTGGCTATTCCCCTGGGAGAGGTGTGGACGATACTGACAGGGGGCAAAGTGGAGCAGGAGGCGTGGCGATACATTGTGATGGAATCACGATTGCCACAGATGCTGACGGCTCTCTTGGCAGGAGCAGCCTTGGCGGTGAGCGGTCTTTTGCTTCAGACGGCTTTCCGCAATCCATTGGCTGGTCCTGATGTCTTTGGCATCAGTAGTGGTGCTGGCCTGGCTGTGGCTCTTGTGATGCTGGGCATGGGAGGAAGCGTGTCGGCGATGGGCTTGTCGCTTACAGGTTTTGCTGCCGTGCTGGCGAGTGCTTTTGTGGGTGCTTTGGCAGTCACGGCACTCATCTTTTTCTTCTCTACGATGGTGCGCAGCCACGTCATGTTGCTCATCGTGGGACTTATGATTGGTTATATTTCGAGCAGTGCCATCAGCTTGCTCAACTTCTTTGCCACAGATGAGGGTGTCAAGTCGTATGCGATATGGGGAATGGGCACCTTTGGCAATGTCACGATGGGACAAGTGCCTGTGTTTGCGCTTGTCACCATGGTAGGTTTGGCTTTGTCGCTTTGTCTTGTCAAGCCCCTGAATGCCTTGTTGCTGGGCGAACAATATGCTGAGAATCTAGGCTTTCATGTTCGCAGGTTGCGTCATCTCTTGCTGATTGTTACCGGACTTCTTACGGCGGTCGTCACAGCCTTCTGTGGGCCTGTGGCCTTCATTGGCTTGGCAACGCCGCATGTGGTTCGTCTTTTGTTCTCCACCGACAATCATCGCAGTCTGTTGCCTCTTACGCTCTTGATGGGAAGTGTCATCGCCTTGGCTTGCAATCTGATTTGCTTTCTTCCTGCCGATGGTGGGATGATTCCTCTGAATGCCGTCACTCCTTTGATGGGTGCTCCTGTGATCATTTATGTGATACTGAAAAGGAGATAAAATGGTAGAATCTGTAATTTAGGTACATTGTGTTTCGAAATAATTTTGTATTTTTGCGTCCATAAATGGTTGAAAATATCAAAATTTGAATAAATATGAAGAAATTCTTAGTAGTAGCTTTGGCATTGATGAGCACGATGATGCTCCATGCCCAGTCAAAGGTTTACATGACCAAGGAGATTAGCCCAGAGGCTTTGGTTCGCATCTACAAGGCGCTCGGCGTGCCTGCCCACGGACACGTGGCAATCAAGATTAGTTCGGGCGAGATGGGTGGCAACAACTATCTGAAGCCAACCTTGATTCGCAACCTTGTAGATGAGGTGAACGGTACTCTCGTGGAGTGCTCAAGAACCAGAGCATCGGCGTAGCCTCTACCGATGGCAAGGCTTACATCCATACAGCAGGAAAGGTACAGGATGCCTCCCAGCTTTGGGCAAACCTGCCTAAGCAGGATGATTTTTTGGAGAGCATGGCAGCTGCGGCACAGGGCGTGCATGAGTACTTCAACCATGGCAAGGACATCATCTACATCAACGTGATGAACAACATGAGTGTGGACTGCGATTGCGACAGTCATCCTGCCGACCCTAAGCTCAAGGACATGGGCATCCTTGCCAGCACCGACCCTGTGGCTCTCGACCAAGCTTGTCTCGACCTCGTGTTCAACCACAAGGCTCAGCCAGGCGATGACGAGAAACCGCTCATCGAGCGCATCAACCGTCAGCATGGTACTTACATCACGGATTATGCCGAGAAGATTGGCTTGGGAAGCAAGAAGTACAAGATAATTCATCTCAAATAACTTATTTTGGGGAGTGGTTGTATGAACAAAACCACTCCCTTTGCTTTTCTAACTAGGAAAATATTTTTCTCTAGTTAGGAAAATAATTTGTAAAAAGTCCACAAGATGGCAGTTTCTTTGTGTTTTTTGAAGGCTTTTGGGAGGAGTAAAATGGGCTTTTTGAGCCGTTAATTGAGACAGTCTCAGTGAAATCGCTTTCTTGTTGATTTTGTAACTCGTTGCTTTTTAGGGAATTAGAAAGCTTTCTTGCATTCTTGCCGTCTCTGTCTCAGTGTCTCAGTTGTTTTTACAAGGGGGTGTAATTTTCTCTCTTTCTTATATTATATATATAATAATATAAATAATATAATATATAATTAGTTAATAATCAATAAGTTATAAATGGAAAAGAGTGCAGGAAGATAATAAGAAGAGGAGTGATGGCAAGTTGGAGGTGGCATTTATTTTCAACTGAGATTTGAGACACTGAGACGGAGATTTCTGTAATATGGATTAATGTATCTGTAATCTGTTTATCGGTAGTTTCAAGATTTTCTTGTAATTTTGCAGTCGAAAGTTGATTCACATAAAATTATAATAGATAATAAATATGGATAAAAAGATTCTGATAGCTCTTGGGGTAGGCTTTATAAGTCCTTTTCTTGTACAAGGCAAAGCTGCAAATTTGTCAAAGTCACAAGCTGCAAACTTGCAGAAATCACAAGGCCTTGCTGATACGACAAAGGTGCATAGCTTGGGCGACGTGGTGGTGACGGGCAGCAACCAAGCCACTTCTCGCAATCTCCTGCCTTATACCGTTTCGATTATCAATAGCCGCCAACTGGAGGCGACAGGTAAGACGCAACTCCTCTCGGCAATCTCGGGCGAGATTCCAAGCCTCTTCGTCTCGCAGAGAAACATCTTCGGATTTGGCGTGAGCAACGGTGGAAGCGGTGGTATAAAGATTCGTGGAGTGGGAGGCTCACCTACCAGCGGAATCCTGATGATGGTGGATGGGCAGCCACAGTTTGCTGGCTTGTATTCCCATCCTGTTGCCGACTTCTATGAGACGGAGTATGTGGACCACGTGGAGGTGCTTCGTGGACCTGGTTCCGTGCTCTATGGCTCGAATGCGATGGGTGGAGTCATCAACGTCATTACCAAGCAAGGAGTAGGGGCTTTTGGTGGTCATCATGGTCAGCAAGATGGTGTTCGTACCACGCTTACCTCGCAGTATGGTAGTTATAATACTTGGCAAAACTCGCTCACCAATATGGTGCGCAAGGGCAAGTTCTCCTCGATGGTCTCGCTCGGTTACGACCGAACCGATGGCTTGCAGGATAACTTCGACTTCAAGCAGTCGAGCCTCTATGCCAAGTTGGGTTACGACCTCACGCAGAATTGGGCTCTCTCTGCCGACTATTCGCTTATGAATTTCATCGGCAACGACCCGATTTATGCGAGATTGAAGAACGCAGAATCTACTGATATTTATCATCAGGACATCACTCGTGGTGAGGCTTCCTTCATGCTGAGCAATCGCTATGATGCCACTAATGGAGCCGTTCGCATCTACTACAGCTATGGCAACCATTTCATCGACGATCCAAATCATTTCCATAGTCTCGACGACCGCTTCGGCATTCTCGCCTATCAGAACTTCAACCCTTGGAAGATGGCGACGGCAGCCGTGGGCTTCGACTTCAACACCTATACAGGAAAGATTCCGATGTCGGGAGGTCACGCTTATGGCGACGGAAGCAAGCCTGCCCAAATGCAAACTATCTCCCGAAAGAGCATCACGGAGTATTCGCCTTACGTCACCTTGCAGCAGGTGCTCTTCGATGGCTTCCTGACCCTGAACGGAGGATTGAGAATGGCGAACAGCGACAAGTTTGGAAGCC